>JACCRJ010000260.1 GCA_013813615.1 Lautropia sp.
CGCGCCCCGCTACCCGCCGTCACCGCGCCCCGCCACCCGCAGCGTTCAAAGGGTTCGTTGACATAGCAACCAGTTGACATTACAACCAACTCCGTTTAGCTTACCGCCAGGACACGCGCCAGGTTGCCACCAGACATCGGCATCCGGCAGCAGCCAAAGGAGACATCGATGGACTCATCCGTTACCCGCATCCTGCGCGCAAGCTGTCTGCCGCTCGCACTGCTGTTGTCTGCCGCCGGCGCTGGCGCCCAGACGGTCAAGGTCGGCATTGTCGGCCCATTCTCCGGCCCGTTCGCACACTATGGCAAGCTCTTCAAGGACGGCGCCGAAGCATACGTCGCGACCCAGGGAGGCAAGCTTGCCGGCCAGGGCATCGACTTCATCTACCGCGACACCGGTGGCCCCAATCCAGCCGTCACCAGGAATCTTGCGCAGGAGCTGATCGTCAAGGATAAGGTGGACTACCTTGGCGGCTTCGTCTTCACGCCGAATGCCTTTGCGGTGGCGCCGCTGATCCAGGAGACGAAGACGCCGACGGTGATCTTCAATGCCGCCACCTCGGATATCACCACCAAGTCGGACTACTTCATACGTACGAGCTACACGCTCTGGCAGGTGACCGTGCCGATGGCGCAGCACGCATACAAGAAAGGCGTGCGCAAGGTCGTCACCGCGGTGACCGACTATGCGCCGGGCGTGGATGCGGAGAACTCCTTCAAGGCCGAGTTCGGCAAACTCGGTGGCGAGGTGGTGGAAAGCATCCGCATGCCGATCCGCACGACCGACTTCGCACCTTTCGCACAGCGGATCAAGGCAAGCGGCGCCCAGGCTGTCTATGTGTTCCTGCCAGGCGGCCCGCCGAATCTCGGTTTCGTGAAGGCGTATAACGAGAATGGCCTGCGCCAGGCAGGCGTGGAGTTCCTGGGCACGGCGGAGATGGACGAATTCGACCTGCAGAAGTTCGGTGACAGCGCGCTCGGCCTGAGCACGGCCTTCCATTACTCCGCCGCGCATGATTCGGAGGAGAACCGGAAGTTCGTGGCGGCCCTGGCGAAGCAGTCGAAGGAGACAGTGGCCAACTACGCATCCGTGGGCGCGTGGGACGGCATGTACGTCATCCACAAGATGATCGAAGCGACCGCTGGCAAGCGTGACGGCGACAAGGCGATCGCAGCGGCAACGGCGCTCAAGTGGGAGAGCCCGCGCGGGCCGGTCTCGATCGACGCCAAGACGCGCCACATCACCCAGAACGTCTACTTGCGCACCGTCGAGAAGAGCGGCGACCGGTTGATCAACAAGGAAGTGCAGAGCTTCGGCCTGCAGGTGGACCACGGGCTGGGCAAGTAGCCGTCAACGCAGAGAACCGGCGCTCCAGAGGGCCTCTGATTGACGCTCTTCGCCAACATCCTGATCGACGGCCTGTCCTATGGGATGGTCCTTTTCGTCATCGCGGTGGGGCTGTCGGTGACGCTAGGGCTGATGCGCTTCATCAACCTTGCGCACGGCGCTTTCGCGATGACCGGCGGCTACCTGGCGGCGTGGCTGATCCGCGTACAAGGCATCGCCTTCATTCCAGGCGTGCTGCTGGCTGTGCTGGCGACGGGGCTGTTGGGCGCGGTGCTGGAGGTGCTCGTCCTGCGCCGGCTCTATCGGCGCAGCGAACTGGAACAGGTGCTCTTCACCATCGGCCTGACCTTTCTTTTCGTCGCCAGCGCCAACCTGCTGTTCGGCCCTGAAGTTCAGCTGATACCGTTGCCGCCGTGGCTCGCCGGGACGGTAGAGATCGGGATGCGCACGCTGCCGGCGCAGCGGCTGCTCGTCATCGGCGCCGGGATGACCGTCCTGGCAGGCAGCATGCTGCTGCTCAGCCGCACGCGGTTCGGCATCTGGCTTCGCGCTACCGTCGACAACACCGGTGCGGCGGCGTCCCTCGGAATCCCCGTCCAACTCGTCTACGCGCTGACGTTTGCAGCCGGTGCGGCGCTGGCCGGGCTCGGCGGCATCCTCGGGGCGGAACTGATGCCGCTCGAGCCCTACTACCCCGTCAAGTACCTGGTCCTGGTTCTGGTCGTCGTCGCGGTGGGCGGCATGGGAAGCATCGCTGGCTCGGCCGCTGCCGCGCTCGTCTTGGGCACCATCGAAACTGCCAGCAAATACCTCGCATCGGAATACGGCAGCCTGTTTTTTTTCGTCGCGATGGCGCTGCTGCTCGCCTGGCGCCCGCATGGACTGCTCGGACGGCGCTGAACCATGATCCCGTCGCAGCGCTTCCTGCCCTATCTGCTGCTGGTGGCCCTTGGCGCGCTGGTGTACTTCGCGTTTCCAGACCAGATGCCGCTCTTCTCCCGGATAGCCATCATGGCCATCTTCGTCATGTCGCTCGACCTGGTGGTCGGCTACGCGGGCCTTGCGACATTGGGGCACGCGGCGCTGTTCGGTGCCGGCGCCTACGCTGCCGGCCTGACCGCCCTGCACCTGGCGCCGGATCCGCTCCTCGGCCTCGGGATCGGCGCCGCCGCCGGCACCCTGGTTGCCCTGCTCTGCGGGCCGTTCATCCTGCGCTACCAGGGACTCACCTTCCTGATGTTGTCGATAGCCGTAAGCCAGATTCTAGGCAGCGTGGCCAGCAAGCTCAGGGACTGGACCGGCGGTGACGATGGCCTCACCGGCTACGCGAATTCCGCGGTGCTGGGGCTCGCGCGCTTCGATCTATACGGCAAGGTCGCCTTCCTCTACAGCGGAGTATCGCTGCTGCTGTGTCTGTTCATCCTGCGCCGGATGATGGCGTCGCCGTTCGGGCTGTCCTGCGTCGGTATCCACCAGAACCGGCTGCGGATGGCTGCCATCGGCACCGATATCCGCGCACAACTCATCAGGATCTACGCTGTTTCGGGCTGCTTCGCCGGCCTGGCTGGTGCGCTGTCGGCGCAGACCAACCAGATCGTGGGCCTGGACAGCCTGGGCTTCGAGTTGTCGGCCGAAGCGCTGGTGATGCTCGTCCTGGGCGGCACCGGCACGCTTTATGGCGCCATCGCAGGCGCGGCCCTTTTCATGACGATCCATCACTTCGCGTCGACGATGAACCCGTACCATTGGCTGTTCATCATCGGTGGATTGCTGGTGTTCGTGGTGCTGGTCCCCCGGGACCGCTGGCTGGACGCTCTCGGGCGCCGACTATCGCCCCTGCTTGGCGGTACGAAGAGAAGTATCCGCATCCAGCCCGGGCAGCGCCGAACGGGAGCCTCATCGTGAGCGATGTCATCCCCCTGAACGATGCGCTCCTGCAGACCCGGGGCCTGAGCAAGCACTTCGGCGGGCTGCAGGTCACCCGGCAGTTGTCGTTCTCTCTGAAAGCCGGCGCCCGGGTCGGGCTGATCGGACCGAATGGCGCCGGCAAGACCACCCTGGTGAACCTGGTGACCGGCGTCCTGGAGCCGAGTGCCGGCAGCGTCTGGCTCAACGGCGAGGACGTGACTCGCCTGAGCCAGCCCGAGCGGGTCAGGCGCGGTCTGGTTCGGACCTTTCAGATCACGCAACTCGCACCGCGCATCGCGGTGCGGCGCCAGGTGGAAATGGCGATCCATCAGCGCCGGGGGTCCGTATCCAGCTGGTTTCGACCTGCGGATGCGTTTGCCGAAGTCCGCGACGAAGCGGAGGGCATCCTGCAGGCACTGCGGCTCGACGGCCTCGCCGACAGCCTGCCGGTCGAGCTTGCATACGGGGAACAGCGACTGATCGAAATCGCCCTCGCCCTGGCCCTTCAGCCGCGGGTACTGCTGCTCGATGAGCCGATGGCCGGCGTTCCGGCGGCCGAACGAACCATCATCCTGGACGCGCTGTCGACCCTTCCGCCGGATCTCGCCATCCTGATGATCGAACATGACATGGGTCTGGTTTTCAGCTTTGCCTCCCGCATCATCGTGTTGTCCGAGGGCTCGTTGCTTGCCGACGGCACACCGGAGGAGATCCGCAACCACCCGGCGGTAAGGTCCGTCTACCTCGGTACCGCGGCCTGAGCGGCTATCGGATGACGAACCTCCTGCAACTCGATGACGTCGAAGCCGGCTACGGCGACCTGCGCATCCTGCACGGGATCAGCCTGCAGCTGGCGGAAGGCGCGCGGCTGGCGATGATTGGCCGCAACGGCACGGGAAAGTCCACGACGCTGAAGGCGATCATGGGTCTTGCGCGCCTCAACGGCGGGCGGATCTCCTTTGGCGAGCGCGACATCACCCGCCTGTCGCCCCGCGCGCGAGCGTACGAAGGCCTCGGCTATGTGCCGCAGACCCGTGACATCTTTGCCTCGCTGACGGTGGAGGAGAATCTGGTAGCCGGGCTGAAGGGAAGGCCGCGGCGCTGCATCGACGAGGCCTATCGCCTGTTCCCGCGGCTGGCAGAACGGCGCAACAATGGCGGCAACCAACTGTCGGGTGGGGAGCAGCAGATGCTGACCGTGGCGCGCACCCTCCTGGGGCGGCCACGACTGCTGTTGCTGGACGAGCCGCTGGAAGGGCTTGCGCCGATCATCTGCATCGAACTGATGGCGAGCCTGGAGACGTTGTGTCGGGAAACGGGCTTGGCCGTGCTGCTGGTGGAACAGAAGGTCGACGAGGCGCTGCGCTTCGCACAGGACGTAGTCGTACTGGAGCACGGTGAAGCCGTTTTCACAGGTCCCAGTGCGGCTCTGCGCGAACAGCCTGCCCTGCTGGAACAATACGTGGGCGTGGGGGGCGAAGCTCATGCCTGATTCAACCGGACCTCGACCGCCATGGAGATCGCAATGAACGACAACGCCCCCGAGCAACCTGCTCAGGGCCTTACCCCAGGCGGCTCGGCCGCCATCGCCAGGTCGGGTAACGCGCCGGCCGGGGTACCGGTCATGGATGTCGATCCTTTCAGCGACGCATTCCTCACCGACCCCTATCCTGACCACGAGCGCATGCGTGAAGCAGGACCGGTTTTCTGGATTCCGAAGTACGCCATCTACGCCAGTGCGCGCCACGAGCAGGTGCGGGCCATCCTCAATGACCATGCCACCTACATTTCCTCTGCCGGCGTGGGGCTCGCCGACTTCAACAAGGAGACGCCGTTCCGTCCGAGGAGCCTGATCCTCGAGGCTGACCCGCCGGACCATACCCGTGCCCGCTCGGTACTGGCGCGAATCCTGTCGCCCAGGACGGTGATGCAGGTCCGGGCGACGTTCGCGGCGGAGGCAGAGACGCTGCTGGATCGTCTGGTCGAGAAGGCTCGCTCCGAAGGCGAGATCGACGCCGTCAAGGATCTCTCGGAGGTGTATCCGCTTAAAGTTTTCCCGGATGCCGTCGGGCTGGAATCGGAGGGGCGGGAGATGCTGCTGCTATACGGCAACATGATCTTCAACGCGTTCGGGCCGCGCAACGAACTGCTCGTGCGCGCCGCCGAAAAAGTCAAGCCGTTGACGCAGTGGATCATGGACCATTGCAAGCGTGAAATGCTCCGGCCAGGCGGCTTCGGCGACATGATCTACCAGGCAGCCGATGCCGGTGAAATCAGCCTCGACGAGGCCCCCCTGCTGGTGCGCTCGTTCCTGTCGGCCGGTGTCGACACCACCGTCAACGGCATCGGCAATGCCTTGCTTTGCCTCGCGCAGCATCCGGAGCAGTACGCCAGACTCCGGGCGGACCCGTCGCTAGCCAGGCCTGCGTTCGAAGAGGCACTGCGCTATGAATCGGCGGTGCAGACCTTTTTTCGCACCACGTCGGTGGATGCGTCGCTTTCCGGCATCACGATACCGGCGGGCAGCAAGGTCCTCACATTTCTCGCCGCCGCCAATCGTGACCCTCGGCAATGGCCTGATCCGGAGCGATTCGACATCGAGCGCCGGCCCTCCGGGCACATGGCCTTCGGCTCCGGCATCCACGGTTGCGTCGGCCAGGTGGTGGCACGCCTGGAGGGCGAGCTGATCCTGGCGGGCATCGCCAAGCGGGTAAAGAGCCTTTCGCTGGCGGGTAAGCCGACGAGACGGCTCAACAACACGTTGCGCGCGCTGGCGTCGCTGCCGCTGAAGCTCGAAACGGCGTGATCTTCGCTACGGTCTCCCACTGCAACTACTGCCGCTACTGCAACTACTGCAACTACTGCAACTACTGCTTCCATCCATCATGCCTTCGTTCACCCTGATTTCACCCGCCGGACAATCCACGACGCTCCACGGCGCCGATGGCCACAGCGTCATGCAGACAGCGGTCTCGCAGGGCGTCCGTGGAATCGTCGGCGAATGCGGCGGCTCCGCCATGTGCGCTACCTGCCACGTTTATGTCGAGTCGGCCTGGCTCGACGAGCTCGAGCCGATGTTGTCCACCGAGGCGGAGATGCTGGAGTGCACCAGCAGCGAGCGGCATCCTGAAAGCCGGCTCTCGTGCCAGATCAAGCTCTCGGCAAAGCTCGATGGACTGGTCCTGCGCCTCCCCGAGACGCAGCAGTAGCAGGTGCAGCGCACCCCGATGGCATCTGCAGCCAGCCAGCAGCCAGTCATCGACCTCGATCGCTATGTGCCTGGCTACCTCACCTGGATCGCCAACAAGCTGACCCGCGGCGCATCGCAGGCCTACCTCGCGGCTTTCAATGTCGGTGTCGAAAGCTGGCGCCTGCTGGTTCTTCTCGCCATCGAGCGCTCGATCTCGGCACAGCGCTGCTCGAAGGTCATCGGCATGGACAAGGCGTCGGTGAGCCGGGCGTTCAAGCTCATGCAGTCCCGCGGCCTCATAACCATCAGCCTCGACGCAAGCGATGGTCGCCTGCGTGTCGCAACCATCACCGCCAAGGGCCGGCAATTGCACAACCGGATCATGGCCATGGCGCTGGAGCGCGAACGCGCGCTGCTCTCCATCTTCGATGCCCGCGAGCGCGAGGTGCTGATCCGCCTGCTGCGGCGCATGCATGAGAACCTGCCGTCGGTCGAGGCGGCAACCGATCGCTACCTGGCGGAGCATTTTCCGAAAGCCCGCCGCAAAGCGGCTGCGCGAAAGGAAGAGGCATGATCGACCAGCGGATCGTGATCGTCGGCGGTGGCCATGCAGCCGCGCAGATGTGCGCCGGCCTGGTCGAAGCCGGCATGGGTGGGCATACGACGCTGATCTGCGGCGAAGCCATACTGCCTTACCAGCGCCCCCCGCTGTCGAAGGGCTTTCTCAAGACGCTGGACGAGGTGGCGCAACTGCATCGCGCCGAAACCTGGTACGCGGCGGGAGGAGTCACCATCAAGCTGGGCGAACCTGCAATCGCGCTCGACCGTACGCGGCGGATCGTCAGCCTGCGAAACGGCGAACAGATCGCCTACGATCGCCTCGTGCTGGCCACCGGGGGGCGAGCGCGGCTGCTGGCGGACCTGCCGGCCGGCCTGAGCAACGTAGCCACGCTGCGCAGCGCCGTCGATGCTCAGGCTCTACGCCTGCAGATGAACGACTGCGCCAGCATGACCATCATCGGCGGCGGCTTCATCGGATTGGAGTTCGCCGCCACCGCCCGGTCACTAGGCAAGCAGGTCACCGTGGCGGAAAGCGCGCCGCGCCTGCTGGCCCGCGCGGTTTCGCCGGAAGTTTCAAGCCACGTGCTGCAGGTTCATCGGGCGGCGGGCATCGACATCCACCTCGACGCACGCATCAGCGGTTTCGAGATCGACGAATCGCGCCTCGCGGCCATCCGGCTCGATGGCACTCGCCACGAGACCGATCTCCTGCTGCTCGGCATCGGTGCCCTGCCGGAGACCGGACTGGCTGAATCCGCCGGGCTCAACTGCGAGAACGGCATTGTCGTCGATGAGTACATGGTGACCAGCGATCCGGCGATCCTGGCCATCGGCGACTGCACCAGCTTTCCGGATATCGGGAGCGGCCGCCGCCTGAGGCTCGAATCGGTCCAGAATGCGAACGATCAGGCGCGTACCGCGATCGCGACGCTGACCGGTTCACGACGCCCCCACAACGCGGTGCCCTGGTTCTGGAGCGAGCAAGGCAGTCTGCGCCTGCAGATGGCGGGCCTGCCGCCTGCAAATGCCGAACGCTGCAAGCGCCCGGGCAACAAGCCCGAGTCCTTCTCGATTTTCCACTTTGCCGATGGTGTGCTGTGCTGCGTCGAGTCGGTGAATGCGCCGCTGGACCACCTGATGGCGCGCAAGATGCTCGAAGCGGGCAGGAGTCCTGAAGCGGCGCGGGTTTGTGACGCTGCCGTGCCGTTGAAGTCACTGCTGTGAGGCGTGGCCGGGTACAAGCCGTGCTCGGCAGTCCATCTCAAGGAGACCATCCAATGTTCGAGAAGCTACCGGAAGCCCTCGGTCAAGCCCTGCGCGAGCAGCGTGCCGGCCTCGACAAGATCGTGTTCAACCAGCTGAAGCTGCGCGGCGGCACGGCGACGCTGCAGGTGAGCAGCCTGGCCTTTGCGGACCATGCGCCGATTCCGGCCGTCTACACCGCCGACGGCAACGGCATCTCGCCGCCGATCGAATGGACCGGGATACCGGCCGCCGGCGCCTCGCTGATCCTGATCGTGGAGGATGCGGACTCGCCAACGCCGCAGCCGCTGGTGCATGCCATCGTCGCGGACCTGCCGGCGGAGGACGGCAGCCTGGCCGAGGGCGCCATCGCAAGGGACAGCGTCATCAGCGACGAAGCCACCATCGGCCGCAACTCGTTCCTGCAGGCAGGCTGGCTGCCACCCGACCCGCCGCCGGGACACGGGGTCCATCGCTATGCCTTCCAGCTGTTCGCCCTGTCGGACGGACCCGGCTTCGGCTCCACCCCGGGCCGCGAGGCGGTGATGCAGATGCTGCAGGAACGGGCCATCGCCAGCGGCATCCTGGTCGGCACTTATGAACGGTCCGACGGCAGCATCCGGATCAGCAGGCAGGAAGGGGCCGGAATGGTCGGCCCGGGCGGCCTCGCCGGACCATAGCTTTCCCTCGCGTTCACCAGATTGCCGCAGTCGAGGCTGTACCATCGCAGACCCGGCAATCGCAAGAACTGTGCAAATGAGGAGACACCATCGGCTGCTCGCAGCCGGCGCATTCGTGCTGCCGCTGATCGGGCTGCTCGCCGCATGGGAGCTGATCGTGCGCGGCTTCGACGTCAACCAGCGCGTCTTTCCCGGCATCGCACCGGTGTTCCAGGCGGGCGTCGAATCGCTGCTGGACGGCAGCCTGATCAGGCACATCGGCGCAAGCCTTGCCCGCATCGCCCTGGGCACTCTGATCGGCATCCTGCTGGCGGTGCCGCTCGGCATCCTGATGGGCGTCAGCACGGCGATATCCACGTTCGTCACCCCGCTGCTGCGGTTCTTCTCCGTGCTCGCCGGCATCGCCTGGATACCGATCGCCACCCTCTGGTTCGGCTATGGGTTCGGCGCCATCACTTTCGTGATCTTCAACGCGGTGTTCTTCGTGGTCGCCTACAACACGCTGCTCGGCGTGACGAGCATCCCGATGACGTTGAGGAACGCCGCCGCCTCCCTCGGCGCGGGCCGCTGGCAGGTGTTCGTGGAAGTGCTGCTGCCGGGCGCACTGCCCAACATCGTCACCGGCATCCGCACCGGGCTCGGCTTTGCCTGGCGCGGCCTGATCGCCGCCGAAATGATCGCCACCAACGTCGGCCTGGGCTACATGCTCTTCGTCGCCCGCGATTTCTACCGCACCGAAGTGATCGTCCTGGGGATGATCATCATCGGGCTGCTGTGGCTGATGATCGATCGCCTGATGCTGGCGCCGCTCGAGCGCGCGACCATCGAGCGATGGGGCATGGTCAGGGCGGCATGAAGGCTCAGCCGGCGGTGACGGTGAGCCCCTGGCTGCGGCTGTGGGGCGCCTACGTGCGCTGGACCGCGCGCTGGCCGGCGCTCGCCGCGGTGGTGCCGTTTGTGCCGGTGATCGCGCTGTGGGCCATCGTGGCGGAGTCTGAAATCTTTCCGCGGGTCTTCTTTCCGGGCCCGATGGAGGTCATTCGCACCTTCGGCAAGCTGATGTACAACGGCATCCTGCCGGCCTATCTCGAGGACAGCGTGATGCGGCTCGTGACCGGTACGGCGGTCGGCATGGCGATCGGCATCCCGCTGGGCCTGCTGATCGGCCTGAGCGACCGGGCTCACAAGGCGCTATGGCCTATCCTCCTCTTCTTCCAGGCGATCGGCGACATCGCCTGGCTGCCGATCCTGCTGATCTGGTTCGGTTTCGGTCTGACGACGATGACATTCGTGATCGTCTATACGGTGCTGTTCCCGGTGGTGCTCAACACCGTGCTCGGGGTCCGCTCGGTGCCGCTGGAGCTGCACCGGGCGGCGCAGAGCCTGGGCGCGACGCCGTCCCGCGTGCTGTGGGAAGTGGTGCTGCCCGGCGCGTTGCCGAACATCGTGACCGGGCTGCGCAACGGGCTGGGATACGGCTGGCGTGCGCTGATCGCCGCGGAGATGATCGTCGGCACCAGCGGCATCGGCTTCCTGATGTTCGACGCGCGGCGCGCCGGCTCGGTGGTCGAGATCATGCTGGGCATGATCGTGCTCGGCATCCTCTGGTACATCGTCGACAGCTGGGTGCTCGCGCCGATCGAACGCGCAACCGGGCAACGTTGGGGGTTGGTGACACGGTGAAGAGCCTTACGATCAGGAACCTTGCAAAGACCTACTTCGATCCGTTCGCGGGTTCGCAAGTCACCGCCATCCGCGACATCTCGCTCACAGTGGACGCCGGCGACTTCGTCTCGGTGGTCGGCCCCTCGGGTTGCGGCAAGACCACCATGCTGAACATGATCGCCGGGTTCCTGCCGGCCACCGGTGGCCAGATCCAGGTGGACGGCCGTGCGGTGAGCGGCCCCGGGCCGGACCGCGGCGTCGTGTTCCAGTCGTTCGCCCTCTTCCCCTGGCGCACCGTCCTCGACAATGTCGCGTTCGGCCCCAAGATGCGGGGCATGCCGAAAGCCAGGCGCCACGAGATCGCGCGCGAGTACCTGGCGCTGGCGGGACTGTCGCATGCCGCGGAGCGCTATCCGAACGAGCTGTCCGGTGGCATGCAGCAACGGGTCGGCGTCGTGCGGGCGCTGGCGAACGAGCCCGACGTGCTGCTGATGGACGAGCCTTTCGCGAGCGTGGACGCGCAGACACGGATGACGCTGCAGGAAGAGCTCACCCGGATCTGGCAGGATCGCCGCCCGACGGTCCTGTTCATCACGCACGACGTTGCCGAGGCGGTCTTCCTCGCCAACCGCGTGGTGGTGCTGTCCAAGGGAACCGTGCTGAGCGATGTGCCGGTGCCACTGGCCAGACCGCGGGCCTGGAGCAGCCTGATCGAGGACGACCACTTCAAGGCCCTGTCAGCGCAGGTTCTGCAGCTGGTGCGGTCGACGTGATGAGGCTCCCCCCCGACGCGCCTTCGGCGCCTCCCCCCCAGGGGGGCGCCGCTGGCGGACCGGCGAAGCCGGATCCGCGGCGGCTGCTGGGATTCGGAGACTCTTTTCTTGCATGCAGTGGGCCGGCTTACCCCCCGACGCGCCTTCGGCGCCTCCCCCCAGGGG
>JACCRJ010000024.1 GCA_013813615.1 Lautropia sp.
GCCCGACGCGGTGCGAACGCGCCCCCTTGCCCAACCCCGACAGGCTCCTAGAGGTTGAGATTCAGCTCCCGCTCTTCGTTGGTGGTGTAGAAGCCCCGCTGCTGGTAGAAGTCGAACACCGCTTCGACGACCTGGTCCGGCTCGTCGATCAGCCGGATCAGATCGAGGTCCGCAGCCGACACGGTGCCCTGCGCGACCTGCACATTGCGCATCCAGTCGAGCAGTCCCTGCCAGTAGTCCGACCCCATCAGAATCACCGGGATCTTGCGGCCGACCCGCGTCTGGATCAGGGTCAGCACCTCCAGCAGTTCATCCAGCGTGCCCCAGCCGCCCGGCATGGCGACGAAGGCGGTCGCGTACTTGGCGAACGCGACCTTGCGCGGGAAGAAGTGCCGGAAGCTCAGCGAGACGTCCTGGTACGGGTTCCCGTGGGCTTCATGCGGCAACTGCATGTTGAGGCCGACCGAGATCGACTTGCCCTCGAAGGCGCCCTTGTTGGCTGCTTCCATGAGGCCGGGCCCGCCGCCGGAGAGCACCGCAAAGCCGGCGTCGGAGAACTTGCGCGCCACTTCCACCGTGCGCTCGTACCAGAACTCGCCGGGCTTGATCCGCGCGCTGCCGAAGATCGAGATGGCGGGGCGGATGTCCGCCAACGCCTCGGTCGCCTCGATGAACTCTGAGATAATCCCCAGCACATGCCAGGACTCGCGCGCCTTGATCGCGGTCGACCTCTCGGGCGAGGCAAGTGCCCGCAACTGCGGCACCTTGAGCTTATTCACCATGTCGCATACCCACCATGTCACAAAAGACCCTGTTGCTGGTTGACGGCTCGAGCTATCTGTTCAGAGCATTTCATGCATTGCCGGACCTTCGCAACAAGGACAACGAGCCGACCGGCGCCATTCACGGAATAGTCGGCATGCTACGCCGTCTCCGGGAAGATACGCGCCTTCACGACGGCGCCGTGTACGGCGCGGTGGTTTTCGATGCGCCCGGCAAGACTTTCCGCGACGACATGTACGACCAGTACAAGGCCAACCGTTCGGAGATGCCGGACGATCTTCGCAGGCAGATCGAGCCGATCCACGAGATCTCGCAGGCGCTCGGCTGGCCGCTGCTGGTGATTCCCGGTATCGAGGCCGACGACGTCATCGGCACGCTCGCGGTGCAGGCGCGCCGCGCCGGCATGAAGACAGTCATTTCCACCAGCGACAAGGACCTGGCGCAACTGGTCGACGACCAGACGGTGCTGGTCAACACCATGACCCGTGACGGCTCGCCGGCGCAGCCGCTGGATGCGGCGGGCGTGCTGGAGCGCTTTGGCGTGACGCCGGACCGGGTCGTGGACTTTCTCAGCCTCACCGGCGACACCGTCGACAATGTGCCCGGCGTCGACAAGGTAGGTCCGAAGACCGCCGCGAAATGGATCAGCCGGTACGGCTCGCTCGACCAGGTCATCGCCCATGCAGCGGAGATCGGCGGCAAGATCGGCGAGAACCTGCGGGCCGTGCTGGGCTGGCTGCCGACTGCGCGCGAACTGGTCACGGTGAAGACGGACTGCGACCTGTCGAAGTGGCTGCAGTCGGTGGAAGATCTCTCGCTGCGCCCGGAGAGCCAGGACGAACTGCTGGGACATTTCAGCCGCTGGGGCCTCAGGACGCTCGCCCGCCGGATGGAAGACAGCGCCCCGGCCGGCACGCCGCCGGAGTCGGAGGAGGCCGAGGGCACCCTCGGTCCCGCAGACCTGGCCGCCGCGGAGATTGCACCCCTCGAAGCGTCCGAGGCGGCCGCGGTGGCAGAGGCAGAGCGTGCACACGCGGCCAAGGTGCCGACAAGCTACGAGACCGTACTCACCGACCAGGCCCTCAGCCGCTGGATCGACCGGATCAGCACCGCGCCGTTGACCGCCTTCGATATGGAAACCAGCTCGCTGGATCCGATGCATGCCGAGCTGGTCGGGGTGTCCCTCGCCGTGGACCCTTTCGTTGCGTGCTATGTGCCGGTCTGCCACCGCTACACCGGCGCCCCGGACCAATTGTCGCGGGACCACGTGCTGGCAAGGCTCAAGCCCTGGCTGGAGAGCGAGCAGCATCGCAAGGTGGGGGAGAACCTCAAGTACAGCATGCACGTGCTGGCGAACCACGGCATCGCGTTCGCCGGCCTCGAGCACGATATCCTGCTGCAGTCGTATGTGCTGGAGGCCCATCGCACCCACGGCATGGACGCGCTGGCGGCCCGGCACCTCGAGCGCAGGACCCTCACCTTCAGCGACGTGGCAGGCAAGGGCGCACGGCAGATCACGTTCGATCAGGTCGAGGTCTCCCGCGCGACGGAGTACGCTGCGGAGGATGCAGAGGTGACCATTCATCTGCACCGCGCACTGTTTCCGCGGATCGAGGCGGAGTCGAAACTGCTGCATGTCTACCGGGACATCGAGCTTCCGGCGACGCTGGCCCTGCAGGCGATGGAGCGCCACGGCGTGCTCGTGGACGCCGGCCTGCTGAACCGGCAGTCGGAGGAGATCGGCAACCGGCTGATGGCGCTCGAGCAGCAGGCCTACGCTGCCGCAGGGCAGCCCTTCAACCTCGGCTCGCCCAAGCAGCTATGCGAGATCCTGTTCACGCGACTGAAGCTGCCGGTGCTCAAGAAGACCGCCAGCGGCGCGCCGTCGACCGACGAGGAGGTGCTGGAGAAGCTGGCGCTCGACTTTCCGTTGCCGAAGATCCTGCTGCAGTGGCGCGGCCTGGCGAAGCTCAAGTCCACCTATACCGACAAGCTGCCGAAGTCCATCCTGCCGCGGACCGGCCGGGTCCACACCACTTATTCGCAGGCGGTGGCAGTGACCGGAAGACTCGCCTCGACCGAGCCCAACCTGCAGAACATCCCGATCCGCACGGCGGAAGGCAGGCGCATCCGCGAAGCCTTCATCGCAGCTCCGGGCCATCGCCTGATGTCTGCGGACTATTCCCAGATCGAACTGCGGATCATGGCGCATATCTCCCAGGACCAGGGCCTGCTGAAGGCCTTCTCCGAAGGGCTCGACGTTCACCGCGCCACCGCAGCGGAAGTCTTCGGTGTCCCGGTCGAGCAGGTCAGCAGCGAGC
>JACCRJ010000030.1 GCA_013813615.1 Lautropia sp.
GTGAACCACGATGTCGATTCCGCCGAGCGCGTCCTGCGCCGCCGACACGATCCGGGCGCCGCTGCCGCAAGCCCCGAGATCCATCACCAGGGGCACGGCGCCGGGCACGCGTTCCGCCGCCAGTTCGGTGACGGCGGAGTCCTCCGCCGAACCGTCGACGCCACAGCCGTTGTCCACCATCAGGACCTTGGCGCCGAGCAGCGCCAGCGTCTGGGCAGCCGCAAACCCGATGCCGCGAGCGGCGCCGGTCACGATTGCCCGCCTGTTGTTGAGCCAGTCTGCCATGCCCTTGGTAAGCTAGCACGAATGGAACGTCTAAGCCCGTCCGCCGCCGGCCGTCCGTCGCCGACTGCGGCAATTGAGCCGTACGGGGCGCGCGATCCGTCTCCTCTTCGCGACGCGGAGATCCAGGTTCAGGAGGAAGACGGGCCGAGCGACGGCAGCCGCCTCCTCGCCTGCCTGCAGGTCTGGGCGCAGCACCGGGATGGCCGGGTGCGGCTGCACTATCGCATGCGCTCGAGCGGCAGCCCCGGCCCCCTTCCGGACGCGGCGCAACTCCACGAGCGCCTGCAGGACCTCGCGCCGCCGCTGCCCGCCGCCTGGCATGAGGCGTTGCTGCAGGGCTGGCCTTTGCCCCTGCACGGCCTGCACCGCATCGAACTGGTGCCGGGCGCGGTGTGGGTGAGCATAGCCATCGGGCTCAAGCCTTCGCTGCAGCGCCGGCTGGACGCGCAGTGGCGAGCGCGGCCCCAGGCACGACCGAACCTGGCGGGCCCCGCCGCGGCGAACCCGCGCCACGCAAGCCCCCCACGTCCGCTGCCGCGTTCCGAAAGTCACGCCGAGGAACAGAAGACGGCTGTCATCGTCGGCGCCGGCCTCGCCGGCTGCGCAATGGCTGACGCGCTTGCGCGCCGCGGCTGGCGGGTGACCGTTCTCGAACGCAGCGAGCGGATCGGCGGCGCCGTGGCGGGCATACCGCTGCTCGCTCAGCATCCGGCGCTGTCGCCGGGGGAGGACCGGCGGTCACGCCTCCTGGTCGCCGCGCTGCTTGCGAGCCGGCGCCTGGCGGGCAGGCTCGGCGATGCGATGCACTGGTGCGGCCGCTTCCAGCCGATGCCGCTGGCGGAAGCACGCATGCGCACCGCCGGCGTTCCGCCATCGATCGCCCAACCGGTTGGGCATTCCGATCCTGGCGTACACGGCGTGGAAGGCTGGCAAGGCATCTGGTATCCGGGGTGTGCGATGGCTCATCCGCAGCGCTGGTGGCAACGGCTGCTGCAGGACCCGGCCGTCGAGCTGCACCTGTCCCGCAGCGTGGCCGCCGTTCGCGGCAGCGGCGGCAGGTGGCAGGCCCTGGGTCATGACGGCGAAGTGATCGCGTCCGCGGCGGTGCTGATCCTCGCCAACCAGGCGCAGGCATTCGCGCTGGCCGAGTTGCCTGATGCCGCACGCGGCCGGCTTCGGCACAGCTGGATCCAGGTCGCAGTCGGCACGGCGGCGGAGGATGGGGCGAAGGAGGGGCTGAAGAATGAGGCGGAGCTTGCGGAACGTGGAGCAGTGTCCCGGCCGCGGATCCTTGGCGGCAGCAGGTACCTCCTCGAGGATCCGGGCAGGCACTGCGTCATCGGCCCGCTGCGCCCGGGCGAGGACAGGGCGCGTGCGCATCTGCAGTTGGACGGGACGGCGGACATCACCCCGCCGGGCCTGACGACCGACGATGCGGCTTATCGCTGGCAGCTCAGCGAGCCGGCGGAGCGCCTGCTGCTACGTGACAACCTGCCGATGATCGGCGCAGCCCCTGACGCTGCGGCAATCATGGCGAGCGCACGACAATACGCACGCAACGACCGCCTGCCCCTGCCTCGCCGGCAGTCGCTGCACCTTCTCACCGGACTCGGGGGACGCGGGCTGCTCTGGTCGGTGCTCGGGGCGGAAATGATCGCCGCAGCGGTCAACCGCGAGCCACCGGTGGTCGAGCCCGACCTGCAGGATGCCGTCGACCCGGCGCGCTTCCTCCGGCGCAGCCTGCGCCGGGCCGCGGCGGGTCAGGCCGAAGGCACGAAGCTATTGTCGTCCTGATGCTTGCGTTCGAACTTGAGGAACGTGTAGTAGCCGCAGGTCTTGCCGTTGGGATAGTCACGGCAGACGGCCGGCCGCCCTTCGTAGATGGTGCACCTGCGCTCTTCGGTGTCGAAGAAGCGGCAGACGGTTTCATAGACCGTGTCCTTCTGGTGGCGCAGGATGCGCTCCGGCTTGCCGTCGTCCATGTAGATCCGGGTGAAGCGGCGGGCGGCGACTTCGGCAGACACGTTGAAGTACCTGGCAAGGCGCTTGAGGTCCGACGGCTTGACCTCGATGCGCGGATAGCTGCAGCAGTAGCCCGGGCACTTGGAACAGTCGTAGTGGACCTTCTTCGGCTCCTCTGCGGCGATCTTGTCTTTCTTCCCCATGTCGCTCCCTGATCAGAAGGCGCCATTCTAGCTCGCGAGCAAGGCTGAAAACGCACGCCTCGCACAAGCCCATGCTAAGCGAACTGCGCCCTCGCGTTGTGCCACAGGCGCATCCATGGCGAATGGTCTTGCCCGCTGGCGCGCAGTTCCGGCGGACACCACGACCACTGCGCAATCCGGAAAACGCGCTCCGGATGCGGCATCATGATGGTGGCGCGACCGTCTGCACTGCAGAAACCGGTAAGCCCTCCGTCGGAGCCGTTCGGGTTCAGGGGATAGCGCTCCGTCGGCTGTCCATCGCCATCGACGAAGCGCAGTACCGGCACCGCTTCGGCAGCCGAACCCGCCGATCGGGCCGACGTTGTCGGACTGCCGGGCGCTGCGAACCCGGCGCGGCCTTCGCCGTGCGCCACCGCAATCGGCAGCCGCCATCCCGCCATGCCCTGCAGCAGCAGCGACGGCGACTGCAGCACCTCCACCTCGGAGAACCGCGCCTCGTACTGCTGCGACCGGTTGCGCCCGAAGCGCGGCCAGGCCGATGCGCCCGGGATCAGGGACTTCAGCTGCGACATCATCTGGCAGCCGTTGCAGACGCCCAGGGACAGGGTGTCCGGGCGGTCGAAGAAACGGCTGAACGTTTCCGCCAGGCGCGCGTTGAAGAGCACGCTCCTGGCCCAGCCGACCCCGGCGCCGAGCACGTCGCCATAAGAGAACCCGCCGCAGGCCGCCAGCACCTGGAAGTCTTCCAGCCGGTGCCGGCCTGCCATCAGGTCGCTCATGTGCACGTCGTAGGCGTCGAAGCCGGCGAGGTCGAAGGCGGCAGCCATTTCACGCTGGCTGTTGACGCCCTGCTCGCGCAGGACGGCAACCCGTGGCCTGGCGCGGCCGGCGACCCTCGAGGGCGCCACGGCCGGCAACGCCTCGGCCAGATCCCGCTCCGCTCCGCCCGCCACCGCCAGCGGCGGCGCTGCTGCCCCATCCGCCGTCAGCACCAGCGACGCCTCGTTCACCGATTCGGGATCGTCTCGAAGCACCGCGATCCGCTGGCTGGTTTCCGACCACGCCTGCAGGAGCGCGGCGCGCGGCGCGCTGAAGATGCACCGGGCGTCGGAATGGATCTCGACGACATCGCGCTGATTGGGCGCGCCCAGGACATGCGAATGCGCCGACAGGCCGTGCTCGCGGAGCAGTCCCAGCATGCGGTCGCGGTCGTCCCGCGCCACCTGCACCACCGCACCGATCTCCTCGTTGAACAGGGCGCGCAGTGCAAGTTCGGCGCGCTGGACCGAGACCTGTTCCGGCCTGATCTTGAAATCGCCCCAGTCGGCGGCATGCGGATCGATGGTCAGCATGTCGATGTTGATCGACAAGCCGCAATGCCCCGCAAACGCCATTTCGCAGAGGGTTGCGAACAAGCCGCCGTCCGATCGGTCGTGATAGGCGAGCAGCAGACCGCGGGTGCGCGCTTGGCGGATTGCCGCATAGAGCCTGACCAGGAGGCCGGGCGCCTCGAGGTCGGGCGCCGGGTCGCCGTGGCGGCCGCTCACCTGCGCGAGCGCCGAGGCCCCGAGACGCTGGCGGCCCTGGCCCAGGTCGACAAGGATCAGGCTGGTATCGGCACTGGCCGACAGCTGCGGCGTAAGGGCCTCGCGGACATCCGCCACCGACGCATGTGCCGTCGCCACCAGCGAAACCGGCGAGCCCACCTCCACCGTCCCGCCGTCTGCCTGCCAGCGCGTGCGCATCGACAGCGAGTCCTTCCCGACCGGAATGCTGATGCCAAGCGACAAGCACAGCTCGGATGCAGCTTTCACCGCCACGAACAGGTCCGCGTCGTTTTCCGGCGTGCCGCAGTTGGCCATCCAGTTGGCTGAGAGCTTGACCGCCGCGATCGAGGCGGGACAGGCGGACAGCAGGTTGGTCAGCGACTCCGCGATCGCGAGGCGTGAAGCGGCGGCCGCATCGAGGGTGGCGACCGGCGAACGCTCGCCGATTGCCAGTGCATCGCCTGCGTGGCCACGGTAATCGAGCAGCCCGACCGCGCAATCGGCAACCGGCACCTGCCAGGGCCCCACCATCTGGTCGCGCGCCGTCAGCCCGCCGACCGTCCGGTCGCCGATGCTGATCAGGAACGACTTGCTCGCGACCGCCGGCAGGCGCAGCACCGACAACCCCACTTCGGCAAGGTCGAGTTCGAAGAGATCGCAAGCCTGCCCGGTCTGCCTCACGGCGCCTGCCGCAGGCTGCGCCGCGCGTGTCCTGCCCTGACGGTGCATGCGCGGCGCGTTGCCGAACAGCACATCCATCGTCATGTCGACCGCAAGACTGTCGCCCGGGCCGGCCAGCTGCAGCGTCTGCTCGTGAAGTGTTCGCCCGAGCACCTGGAACGGACAGCGCTCGCGCTCGCACAGGTACTGCAGCAGAGACAGCCGCTCCGGCGCCACCGCGAGGACGTATCGCTCCTGGGACTCGTTGCACCACACTTCCGCCGCCGACATCCCGGTCTCGAGAACGGGGATCTGCTCCAGCTCGAACCGGGCGCCGCGGCCCGAGCCGTGCGCCAGTTCCGGGAGCGCGTTGGACAACCCCCCGGCCCCGACGTCGTGGATCGACAGGATCGGGTTGGTTTCGCCGAGCCCGCGGCAGGCGTCGATCACCTCCTGGGCACGTCGCTGCATCTCGGCATTGGCCCGTTGCACCGACGCGAAGTCGAGCTCGGCGCTGTTGCTGCCCACGCCCATGCTCGAGGCGGCGCTTCCGCCCAGGCCGATCCGCATCCCCGGGCCGCCCAGCTGCGCCAGCAGGGTGCCCGGCGGCAGGTCCAGCTTCGACTGATGCTCCTCGTTGACCGAGCCGCCCCCGCCCGCCAGCATGATCGGCTTGTGATAACCGAATCCCGCCAGGCCGCCGGGACCGCTGGCCTGCAGCGGCGTTTCGTAGGTGCGGAAATAGCCGAGCAGGTTCGGCCTGCCGAACTCGTTGTTGAAGGCCGCTCCGCCGAGCGGGCCCTCGATCATGATCGCCAGCGGCGTGGCGATCGTGTCGGGAGGGGACGTATGGACGTCCCGGGCCTGCTCCCACGGCTGCGGCCAGCCCGGCAGCCTCAGGTGGGAGACGGTGAAGCCGGTAAGGCCATAGCGCGGCGTGCCGCCCCGTCCAGTGGCGCCCTCGTCGCGGATCTCGCCGCCGGCGCCGGTCGCCGAGCCGGGATGCGGCGCAATCGCTGTCGGATGGTTGTGCGTTTCGACCTTCAGCAGGTGCTGGACCTGTTTCTCTGCCCAGCGGTAGCGGCCGTTGCCGCCGTCAGCCTGCCCGGGTCCCCAGGTGCTGACCAGGCTGCCGGTGAGGATGGCGGCGTTGTCCGAGTAGGCCACCGCCGTTCCACGAGGCTGCGCCGCATGCGTCGCCTTGATCATGCCGAACAGCGACGACGGCTGCTCGAAACCGTCGATGGAGAACCGGGCGTTGAATATCTTGTGCCGGCAATGCTCGGAATTGGCCTGGGCGAACATCATCAGCTCGACGTCGGTGGGATCCCGGTTAATTGCGGTATAGGCCTCGACCAGGTAGTCCACCTCGTCGTCCGAGAGCGCGAGCCCGTACTCCTTGTCCGCGGCGAGCAGCGCGTTGCGGCCTTGCGCAAGCAGCGGCACATGCGACAGCAGCTTGCCCTGCAGAGGCGCGAACAAGCGGCCAGGATCGGGAGGCTCGGCGAACCAGCTCTGCGTCATCCGGTCGTGCAGCAAGGCGGCCAGCCGCCGGAGCTCCGGCGCCTGCGGCATGGCGCGGCGGTCTGACCCGCCGATGCCACCCTTGCGGATGAGGCCGTAATGGATCCCGCGCTCGATGCGCTCGATCCAGCTCATCCCGCAGTTGTGGGCGATGTCGGTCGCCTTCGTCGACCAGGCCGACAAGGTGCCGAGTCGGGCGGTGACGTAGATCGAGAAAACCGTGTCGCTCGGCGGCTCCGGCGGCGCTTCATCCAGCAGCGCCTGCAGGCGCCGCTGGTCGTCGTCCAGGAGCCCCTCGCTGCTGGCGGCCAGGTAGAAGTGGCGGGCTTCGATCCGGCTCAGGGAGGCGTCGACCGCCTGCAGCCTGCCCAGCAGGGACCGCGCTTCATGCCGGCCCAGGGCATCGCTGCCAGGCAGTACGTAGTAAAAGGACATTGCGGAACCACCAGGCTGATCAGCCGGCGATTATAGATTCCGCGAAAGCCGTCCCAGCCGTCCCAGCACTTCGATCACCCCGTCGACGCCGTGGACGCAGGCACGCGCGGCGCTGGCTTCACCGCCCTGGTTCGCTTCGTCGTCCCAGACCCGCACCGTCAGCCAGTCCGGCGGCGCGCGCTCGAAGACCCGCTCGTCGGTGACGTCGTCGCCGATGAAGATGACCGAGCCCGCGCCGAACCGGCCTTGCAGTTCCTCCACGGCCTCGTATTTGGTCACCAGGCCCGGCGCCATCAGGTTGAGCACGAACTTGCCTTCGATGATCTCCGGCGGCGGCCGCAGCTGCGAGACCAGTTCCAGGAGCTTCAGGCGCGCCATCTCGCGATCGGCCATCAGCCGGTAGTGGATCGACAGGGACAGCACCTTGGACTCGAACGCAATGCCCTCCCCCATCTGCGCCAGCGGCGCCGCCAGATCCGCTGCCCAGGCCAGGCAGACCTGCCCGGGATCCAGGCCGGCCGAAGCACGATCGATCGACACGCTGGGTCGCTCCCCGGGCAGCCATTCGTTGCCGTGGTTACCCACCAGCGTGACGCCGGTCAGGGGCACCCGGGCCGCCAGGTCGACGATGCCGCGGCCGGAGACGATCGCCACCGGCATCATCGCCATCAGCGGCCCCAGCAGCGGCGGCACGCGTGGATCCATCGTCGCCGCGGCCGGCTGCGGCACCAGGGGAGAGAGCGTGCCGTCGAAATCGAGCGCGAGCAACGGTCTGTTGCGCAGGCACTCCAGCAGGAGTGCGTCGCCGGCAGCGGATTGAAGATGGATCATGAAACGCCGCCCTACTTGCCCGGCTCAGGCGGGTTTGCGCAGGTCCACGATGTTGGCCCCGCGGCTGATCCGCGCTTCCACCCGGATCCGGCGGCGCAGCTTGCCCGCGTCCAGCAGCATGCGGCCCGCCCAGCGATAGACATTGAATTCGCGCACCAGCTGCCGCATGCTGCGCATGCGGACCTCCTGCTCGTGCTCCGGCATGCTGATCGCGTCGTACAAGGCGTCCGCGACCTGGTCGATGTGGTAGGGGTTGACGATCAAGGCGTCGAGCAGTTCTCGCGACGCCCCGGCAAACTGGCTCAGGATCAGCACGCCGCGCTCGTCGTCATGCGCCGCGACGAACTCCTTGCTCACCAGGTTCATGCCGTCGTGCAGGCTGGTCACCATGCAGACGTCCGCGGCACGGAAGTATTCGAGCACCGCCTCCGCGCCGTGATGCTCGATCAGCAGCAGGATCGGCTCATGTCCATCCTTGCCGAAGCGCTGGTTGACGGCGTCCGCCGCCGCCCGCACTTCTGTTTCGAAGCGCATGTATTCAGGCAGCGACGAACGCGTCGGCGCCGCGACCTGGATCATGGTGAAGTTGCCGACCCACTCCGGATGGACCTCCAGCAGGCGCTCCACCGAGCGGATCCGCTCGACGATGCCCTTGGTGTAGTCGAGGCGGTCCACGCCGATGGCAAGCCGGTGCCCGGCGGGGAGTCGGTGCTTTTCGCGTACCCGCCGGCGCAATGACGGAAAGGCGGCGCGGTCCAGCGGCTCCGGCCAGGCGACCGAGATGGGATAGGCATGGACATGCGTGAGGCTGCCGGCGACGCTGATGGTCGACGTCTCGGGCTCTATCCGCGCTTCCATGAAACGGTCCACCGTCTCGATGAAGTTCTTGCAGTGATAGGAGGTGTGGAAGCCGAGTATGTCGCTGCCGAGCATGCCCTCGAGGATCTCCTCCTTCCAGGGGCAGATGCTGAAGGATTCGAAATTCGGCCAGGGGATGTGCCAGAACGTGATGATCGTCGCGTCCGGCAGCAGCCTGCGGATCATCGCCGGCGCAAGCGCGAAGTGGTAGTCGTGGATGAGGACGATCGGGTCCGGCGTCTTCGCCTCCTTGACCACGGCATCGGCGAAGCGCTGGTTGATTTCACGGTAGCAGAGCCAGTCGCCGGTCCTGAAGACCGGGCGCACATGCGCCACATGACACAGCGGCCAGAGCCCCTCGTTGGCGAAGCCGTAGTAGTAGCCCTTCTCTTCCGCCTCCGTCAGCCAGATCCGCCGCAAGGTGTAGCTCGGCGACTGCGGCGGCACCCTGACACGATCGAATTCGTCGACGACGTCCCTGTCCGCCGACCCGCTGCCCTGTGCGATCCAGGTACCGGAACAGGCGCGCATCACCGGCTCGACCGCGGTGACCAGGCCGCTGGCGGGACGCTGGCAGGCCACGCTGCCGTTCTCGCCGCGCTGGTGGATGTAGGGTTCGCGGTTGGAGACCACGATCACCTCGTCCGCGGGGAAATTGTTCCTGAGCAGCGCCCGCAGGCCCTCGGGGCTCCACTGCGTCACCGACTCGGCATGCTCGCTTCGGGCGCCATCAACTTCGCGCAGGAGGCGCTGCAGGTCCCGCACGAGCGGCTTGAGGCCCGCGCTGCTCCTGCCCGGCCGATCCAGGTCGTCCAGGTCGTGGTCTTGCGGCGCCCCGCGCGCCGGCTGGGCGGTTGAGGCGGTTGAGGCGGTTGAGGCCGTTGACCCGGTGCGGTCGCCGCGGCCATCGGCCCGCCCGTAAGCGGACAGCTGTGCGATCAACTTGCGGCTGATACTTCTTGCTTGGTCGAATAGTTGGCTCAATGTCGGCACCGTTGGCGGGCTTCAGATTTCGGCTCCAGGACCGCTCGATCCCGATCGCAGTCCCATGCCCATGGGCCACCTCGTAAGGCTAACATGTCCGCAGACCATGCGACGGAGCATTCCATATGCCGGCCCTCTCGTACCTCAACCCGACGCCGGGCAGCCCGTGGGACACCTACCTGGCCCAGGTCGATCAGGTGACGCCCCATCTGGGCAAGCTGGCGCGCTGGGTGGAGACGCTCAAGCATCCGAAGCGCGCATTGATCGTCGACATTCCGATCGAGATGGACAATGGCGACGTCGCTCATTTCGAAGGCTATCGCGTCCAGCACAACCTTTCGCGCGGCCCGGGCAAGGGAGGCGTGCGCTATCACCCGGCGGTCACGCTGGAAGAGGTGCTGGCGCTGTCGGCGTGGATGACGATCAAGAACGCCGCCGTCAACATTCCCTATGGCGGGGCCAAGGGAGGCATCCGGGTGGATCCGAAGCTGCTGAGCCTCAATGAGCTGGAAAAACTCACCCGCCGCTACACCAGCGAGATCAGCATCATCATCGGCCCCACCAAGGACATACCCGCACCGGATGTCAACACCAACCCGCAGACGATGGCCTGGATGATGGACACCTTTTCCGCCCTGCAGGGCGGTACTGTCACCGGCGTCGTGACCGGCAAGCCGGTCGAGCTCGGCGGTTCGCTTGGCCGGGTCCGGGCCACCGGACGCGGGGTCTACCTCACGGCACGCGAAGCGGCCAAGACGATGGGCATGCCGCTGGAAGGCGCCAAGGTGGCTGTGCAGGGTTTCGGCAACGTCGGCAGCATCGCGGCGGAACTGATGGCACAGGCACATGCTGTGGTGGTTGCCGTGCAGGATCACTCCGGCTCGCTGGCCAACCCCGCGGGCATCAACATCCCCACGCTGATCCAGCACGTCAGGAGTTGCGGCGGCATCGCCGGCTTCACCGAAGCAGAAGCCATCGACGAGGAATCCTTCTGGGGCGTGGACTGCGACATCATGATTCCAGCGGCGCTGGAAGGCCAGGTGGACGGGCCGCGCGCGCAGCGCATCAAGGCGCGGCTGCTGGTCGAAGGCGCCAATGGTCCGGTCAACCGTGAAGCCGACCAGATCCTGCTCGAGCGCGGCATCACCGTGGTGCCGGACGTCATCGCCAACGCCGGCGGCGTGGTGGTGTCGTACTTCGAATGGGTGCAGGATTTCTCCAGCTTCTTCTGGTCGGAGGACGAGATCAACCTGCGCCTCGAGTCGATCCAGCTGGGCGCCTTCCGGGACATCCAGCAGCGGGCGCTGGCGCTGTCGGTGCCGCTGCGCACCGCCGCTTATGTCATCGCCTGCCAGCGGGTGCTGCAGGCGCGGGAGGTCCGCGGGCTGTATCCATGAGCCCGGCAGCCTTGCAGCGTGGTCAATCCTGTGATAAACCGTCCGGTTGCAAGACGTCCGGCGGCGAGCCTTCCAGCCGGCTGTCCTGATGCGGCGGCATCTCGCTCGCATGGACCGCGACGATCCGCCAGCCCTCCTTCAGGCGGACCCAGGCGTGGCTCTCCCGGCGAACGCACCACTGATTTCCCGAGCGGATCTCGATGCTGGTGCTGGCGAAGTCACGGCCGAAGGTCGTGACCTGCCTGCGAAGCACGGCAGATTGCGCTGCCGCCGGCACGTCGGCGGCTTCGCCGGGTTGGTACAGCAATACCTTCGGCGACTGCCACACCAGGCGAACCGACTCCTCGGCGTCGCCGCAGAGGAGCGCTTGTTCATAACTCGACAGCAGCGCGCTCACTTCGGCAACGACTTCCGGAAGGTCGACCTGAAGTCCTGGCCGGGGCAACGTGCCGATCGTCGCGGAGACCGGCGCACCGCACAGGCAATGCACCCAGCGGGTCTCGCGGGAGCCCGGCTGCCGCGGCAGCTCCAGGACCAGCGCGCCGCTGCTCCTGGCCGCCAACTCTTCCAGGAAAGCCTCCGCTGCCGAGACATCGGAGAATCGGCAAATGCGCTCGCAGTTGGAGCGCAGTTCCGCCGCCGTCTGCGCTCCGCGCAGCATCAGCATCGCCAGCAACGCCACCGATTCGGTCGGCACCTGCAGTACGCGCTTGACGTTCTGCGCGTACCGCATCACACGTCCGCCGCTCGACTCGATCACCATCGACAAGCGCTTCAGCGATTCAAGCGCCTCGAGGACCTGTACCTCGGTTGCGTTCATGATCGGGTTGCGGCTGGTTTTCTGGTTGCAGCCCCCAACCAGTGCATTGAGGCTCAACGGATACGCATCCGGTACCGTCCGCTCCTTCTCGACCAGCACGCCGAGGACCCGTGTCTCCAGGGCAGACAGTTCACGCATGCCGGTCTGCTCGCGCCTCCGCGCCGTCGACGGCAGTGTCCTCCAGAATGCTGCCGCCCTCATTGTCCCAGCGCTCGAGCTGATGGCGGGCGCGCCTGGCCGCGTCATGGCTTCCCCGGCGTCGGCGCCCCGGGCTGTCCGAGCGCAGCACCGCCAGCAATGCGATCACTGCGATGCCGGCGGTAGCGCCGACGGCCAATGCGATGCGGTCGCTGCTGTTCACCATGCCCCTCCACAGAGGGCTACAGGATACCGGATACCGCAGCCATGGCGCCGGCGGCGGTCAACCCGGCGGGTGCGGATGCCACTGTTGTGGCGGCACTCCCCGACTGGAGGTACGATGAATGCTCCTCGTTCGGGACCCGCCACGGGTTGCGCGGGCGATGAAGGGAGCATGACGATACCGTCTGACGACACGAGCTTTATGCGGCAGGAGCAAGGCGGCTGCCACGGCGATGCCTGCTGGAGCATCGTCCGCGGCGACGGGCCGATCCTTGCCACCGCCATCCACGATGGCCATGGCCTGCGCGACGAGGCGCGGGCCCTGGCCAGGCTTTCCGCGGCGGATCGCCTGCGGGAGGAGGATCCCTACACCGGCGAGCTGATCGCAGCGGTGCCCACCCGGGTCGTCGTGCACCGGTCGCGCTTCGAGGTGGACATCAACCGCGCCGCCGGCGAGGCCGTCTACTGCACTCCGGCACAGGCCTGGGGACTGGAGGTCTGGAAGCGGCCGCCGGACCAGGAATTCATCGGGCGTTCGCTCGCGCTTCACCAGGGCTTCTACGAAGCGATGCACAGCCTCCTCTGCGGCATCATCCGCGAGCACGGGATCTTCATCCTGCTCGACGTGCACAGCTACAACCATCGACGCGAGGGACCAACCGCCGCTGCGACGCCATCCTTACGCGCCCCGGACATCAACATCGGTACGTTTTCGATGCCGCCCAAACGCTGGGACCATGTCCTCGACGCGCTGACGGACAGCCTTCGCCGGTTCGACTATCGCGGCAGGAAACTCAGCGTCGGCATCGACGTCGCCTTCCAGGGGCGGGGCGCGCTCACCCGCTTCGTCCATGACAGCTTCCCGCAGACCGGCTGCGCCCTCGCCTTCGAGGTGAAGAAGTTCTTCATGGACGAGTGGACGGGAGTGCCTTACCGGGCGGATATCGAAGCGCTGCAACGGATGATCGCCTCCCTGCTGCCGGTCCTGCGCGCCGCTCTCGCCCGGACCTGAGGCCGCGCCAGAGTCATGAGCGCAACTGCAGCCGCCGACCTCGACACGACAGAGCAGTACATGCTGGCGCGGGTCCTGGCGTCGCTGGGCGGCACCCGGCCCTTCCGGGTCCTGTCCGCTGGCGGCAACCGGGTGCATGTGGACCGTGACCTGCCCTTCATGTGCGCCTACCTGCGGGGCGTCACCCCGCCGCCCAGCCTTGCCCGACGGATTGCCGCCTCGAGCGCCATCCACTTGCTGTGGAGCCGCGTCGCGCACGATGACCGCGAGCCGGAAGCGATCGTCGACGCCATCGCGCGCCGCATGAAGCAGCAGTACGCGGCTTTCCTGCTGATCGAGATCAAGGACCTGGAAGCCGATCCGGCCACCGGACCCGATTCTCCCGACCTGCCCGAATTCCGCTTCGACATCGAAGCCACCGGCCTTGCGCCGGAAAGCGACGTGCTTAACACCATCCGCAAGGCACTGGTGCGAAACGAGATCGACTACCGCCATCCCACCGTCCGCATCCTGGCGCGGGGGGACGACACGACGCTGCAGGATCTGGGCAACGTCGATTCGACCATCGCCCGCCTCACCATCGGCGTGCCGTCGATCCATCGATCGCCGGACGGGCAGCGCCAGTACCCCGCCCTCTTCCACCAGATGGAGGCAGCTGTCATCGACGCGGTGCTGCGCGCAGCGATGGCCTTTTCCCGCCACAACAGCGCCTTCAGCACCTCGCATCATCGGGCGCTGGGCCGGCGTGCCTTCGTGCAGGCGGCCAGGACGGTGGACCGGCAGATGACCGAGATCTCCGGCTCCTACGATTTCCTGCTGGACCTGACGCCGATCAATTCGGCGCAGGCACTGGACGAGTTCCGGCGCAGCGGCTGGGTGGCACCGCCGCAGTTCCGCTACCGGCCGCTCGCGATCTCGCCTGGAGACCTCAAGCGCGCGCTCTACGGGATCAACATCGGCCGCATCGAGGATCCGAGCCTGGAGGACCTGTTCCGGGAGAAGCAGCTGGAAATGGATCACCAGTTGACGATGCTGCAATGCCGCTGTACGCCGCAGTTCAAGGACGCGAGCCGCCTGCTCTACGGCGACATCGATGAAGGCCTGCTATCCATCGCCCGGTCCATCATTCGCGCTGCGCCGGTGCGCGACCCCTCGTCGGCGGCTCAGGCGCAGCCCGGCGACGACGTCGGCTGCATCGAAATCCTGGCCGAGGCGAACCGGACGATCGAGGCCTACCGCCGCCTTTGCCCGGAATTCAACGCAACGGCGGTGCTGCGCGACGACACGCCCCCCGGCCTGATGGTGTCCGGCTCGCGGCTGCTGATCTCGCGGCAGACCCGCATGTCCGCGCGGCGCCTGCCGTCGCTGCTGCAGCACGAGGTCGGCTGCCTGGAGATTCTCGAGGAGGCGAACCGCACCATCGCGGCCTATCGGCGCCTGTGCCCGGCGTTCGATGCCACCACGGTGGTGCGCGACGACACGCCGCCCGGCCTGATGGTGTCCGGCTCGCGGCTG
>JACCRJ010000340.1 GCA_013813615.1 Lautropia sp.
AGCATGGCCATCGCGAAGCCCGTCGCGCCCCCGAGCTGGATCGCATGCGCATACCCCGGATGGAGGCCGAAATGCTCGGCGAACACCGTCGAGAGCATCAGGTGCGGCAGCGTCGTCGAGTAGCCGCAGACGAGGCCGTCGATGTCGCCGCGCTCCAGCCCCGCGTCCTGCAGCGCGTCGCCGGCGGCGAGGCTCATCAGGTCGAGCGTGCTGCGGCCCTCGTGGCGGCCATAGCGGGTGAGGCCGGAGCCCAGCAGGTAGCTCATGCCGGCATGGCGCCTCAGACGGTGCCCACCGGCGTCACCGGCGAGCCGACGGCGCCCGGCAGGCGCAGCGGCGGCGCCGTCAGCAGGAAGCGCGACCGGCCGCGTTCGCGCAGCCAGTTCGCCAGCGGCGTCAGGTGCCAGATCTCGCCGAGATGCACGCCGAGCTTGAACAGGCAGTGCTCGTGCAGCGGCAGCGCGGCGCAGCAGCCGACGTGGGAGGTGGCGGGATGCGCCTCGACCGCATAGTTGTCCGCCGCCAGCACCGCGAGGCCGCAGTCGGTGATCCACTGCAGGAGCCGGGGGTCGCGCCCGTCGAGCACCGCGCACAGGCTGCCGAGCGCCGCGGCATTTGGCCGGCCGCCCATCTCCAGGAGCCGGTCGGCGAAGCCGGTGTGCAGGCAGACCATGTCGCCGGGCTCGACCACGACGCGGTCGGCCGACAGGACGCCCATCAGCTGCTCGTAGCCCACCGCCACCCGCTCGTCGCCGAAGTGCGCGCGCAGGTCGATCATCACCGCCCTGCCCTGGACGCATCGCTGGGCCATGTTCTCGATGCCGAGGGCGCGGGCAGCCGACGTCGAACGGAGGATGCCGCCGCTCGCGCTACCGCTCGCGCCGATGCCGGCATCGTCGGCCGAAGCCGGTCCGACCACTTCCTGTCCGGCGCGATATCCGTTGTAGTAGACCGCTTCCGGGATGCCGTCGCCGTTGGCGTCGAACAACTGGCCGACGTGGGCGAGGCTGTCCCACTGGGTCGAGTACTGCAGGTGCAGGATCGCGAGGTCGTCGCTGATCCCGTCGGTCTGCGTCTCGTCGTCGACGAAGAGCCGGTAGTTCATGTTCGGCCGGCCGTTGCGCAGGGTCGGCCTCAACACCGGCGGATGGCGGCGGGGATTGAGCTGGTTGCCGCCGGGGTAGTCGAGCGGCAGGCTGAGGCAGAAGGTCAGCCCCTCGCGGACTTCCACGATGCCCAGGCGGACCTTGTCGGCGGTCACCAGGTTCATGCGCCCGGCCTGGTCGTCGGGGCCGAAGTCACCCCAGTTCGAACCGTCGGGGCGGTGCTTCCAGCGCGGGTTGATGTCCATGGGTCCGGTGCTCCTTTGATCAGGCCGGATGCTGCGTGCCGTGGCCGAGATAGACGCGTTCGATCAGGTCGCCATTGCGCAGCTCTTCGGCTCTCATTGCGCATTCCCTGCAGGCCGCAGGCCCTTGAATGAGGCCACCGGCATCGTTCGGCCGAACTGCACTATAGTTTCGCGGAACGAACCCTTGCCGCCGGCCGATTCTCTGCGCCATGCCTGCTGCGTAGCAAGGTCCTGGTCGGCACAGAGGGTGTGACGAGGCTTCACAGGGCTCCCATGGACCGATTCGGTGAACTGATGGTTTTCCTGCGGGTGGTCGAGGCGCGCAGTTTCTCCGGCGCGGCGCGCGCGCTGGCAATGTCGCCTTCCGCCGTCAGCAAACTGGTCGCGCGGCTGGAGTCGCGACTCGGCGTGCGGCTGTTCGACCGGATCGCCGGCTCGATCCGGCTGACGCAGGAAGGCGAGCGGTTCCAGCGCGACGGCCAGCGGGTGGTGGACGCGATGACCGAGGCGGAGAATGCCGCCTGCACGGCGGAGCAGGAGGTGTCCGGGGTGCTGCACGTGCATACCCCGCTGACTTTTGCGAAGTACCTCCTCGCGCCGCTGCTGCCGGCGCTCCTGCAGCGGCATCCGAAGCTGCGCATCGAGTTCATCCTCGGGACCGCCCGTGGCGACTTCATGAAGGACGGCATCGACGTCGCCATCCACAGCGAGCACCCGAAGGAGCTGCCGCTGATCGCAAAGCCGATCGCGCGCCGGCGCTGGCTGATCGCGGCGGCGCCGTCGTATCTCAGGAAGCACGGCACGCCGACGTCGCCGGACCAGCTTCTGGATCACCGCTGCCTGAACTTCACCGTGCGCACCAACTGGAACTCCTGGAGCTTCCGGGAGAACGGCGCGCTGAAGACGGTCGACATCAAGAGCTACGTCGGCGCCAACCAGGGCGAGCTGCTGCATGCGCTGGCGCTCGAGGGGCTCGGCGTGGTGCGGCTGGCGGAGTTCCACATCGGGCGGGATGTCCGGGAAGGCCGCCTGATCGAGCTGCTGGCGGAATACCGGGATCCGGCGGACGACCTGATGTACGTGCTGTACCCGCATCGCCGAAACCTGGCGCCGCGGGTGCGCGCGTTTCTCGACTTCCTCGACGAGCATTTCCACCCCTGAGGGCTTTCGACAGGGGTGGCGCTCCGCGCAATCCGCGCGTCGACGGCAGGGGTCCGGGGCTGCAGGGTCAGGCGAGCATCCGGACCTTCGGCTCGCGGTCCCATTGGCGGGTCCGGGCAGGGGCGAGGAAGCCGGCCGCGCCGGCGGACAGGTCGACGATACCGGCGTCGGGCTCCACGCCGGCCTTGGCGAGCAGCGGCCCGGCTTCGGCGGTGAAGCCGATGGCCTTCAGGTGCCCGAAGGCATCCTTGGCGAAGTCGATCGCGGCGCCCTCCTTCAGCAGTTGCGCGCAGCCGTCATGTGAAAGCACCAGCGCCACCGCGTCGAAGATCACCGACGGCGAACCTTGCAGCTGGCCGTCCGCCGGCAATCGGCTGCCGTCGCTGAGCGTCACGCCACCGACCTTGGGCGCCACGATCTTGACCTTCGCGCCCTCGCCTTGCACCGCTTCCCTCAACGCGGCGACCAATGCGCCGTCCGCACCGTCGGTCACCAGCACGCCGACCGTGCGCCCCATGAGCGTGTCGGGATACTTGCCGACGATGCGCAACGCAGGAGACGGCGTCATATCGACGGGCTCGACCGCCGCCTTCGACTTCGGCGGCAGCTCGATCGCCATGCCGTTGGCCACGCGTTCGGCGAGGCTTTCGTCGACGTTGCGCAGGTTGGCCAGCATCCGGTTGCGCACATGCTGCAAGGCGACCTTCGAGAGCTCGAAGACGAGGGCGCTGGCGAGGTGCGCCTGCTCGATCGCCGTCTGCGAGCGATAGAAGAGCCGCGCGTGGCTGTAGTGGTCGGCAAACGTCTCGGCGCGCAGCCGGACCTTGCCCTCCTTCATCGGCAGCGAGAAACTGCGGAAGCCGCCTTCGGGGTCCTCGCGCGGTCCGCCGTCTTCGCCCGCCTCGGCCAGGCTGTTCGGTTCGAAATTGGCGCGGCCCTTGAAGACCTGGGTCTGCATCTGGCCGTCGCGTTGGAAGTTCTGGAAGGGGCAGCCCTTCGCCCGGTTGATCGGAATCTGGTGGAAGTTCACCGTTCCCAGGCGTGACAGCTGGGTATCCTGGTAGGAGAAGAGCCGTCCCTGAAGCAGCGGGTCTTCCGACACGTCGATGCCGGGCGGCATGTTGGTGGGCAGGAAGGCTGCCTGCTCGGTCTCCGCGAAGAAATTGTCCGGATTGCGGTCCAGCACCATGCGGCCGATTACGCGGATCGGTGCCAGCTCCTCGGGGACGACCTTGGTGGCGTCGAGAATGTCGAAGGGCAGTGCGTCCGCTTCCTTCTGGCTGAGCAGCTGCACGCCGAACTCCCATTCGGGGAAGTTGCCGGCGGCGATGGCTTCGAAGAGATCCCGGCGGTGATAGTCGGGATCCGCACCTGCGATCTTGACCGCTTCGTCCCAGCAGGTGGACTGCAGGCCGAGCTTGGGGCGCCAGTGGAACTTGACGAAAGTCGCCTCGTCCTGGTCGTTGAGCAGCCGGAAGGTATTGACGCCGAATCCCTCGATCATGCGCAATGAGCGCGGGATCGTCCGGTCCGACATCGCCCACATGATCATGTGGGTCGATTCCGGCATCAGGCTGATGAAGTCCCAGAAGGTGTCGTGGGCGGTGGCTGCCTGCGGAAAACCGCGGTCGGCCTCCATCTTCACGGCATGGATCAGGTCCGGGAACTTGATCGCATCCTGGATGAAGAACACCGGTATGTTGTTGCCGACCAGATCCCAGTTGCCCTCCCTGGTGTAGAACTTGACCGCGAAGCCCCGCACGTCCCGAGGCGTGTCCACCGAGCCGGCGCCGCCGGCGACGGTCGAGAAACGAGCGAACACCTCGGTCTTTTCTCCCACCGCGCTCAGGATCCGCGCGCGGCTGAACTGGGCGAGGGAGTCGGTCAACTCGAAATAGCCGTGAGCGGCGGAACCGCGCGCGTGCACGATGCGTTCCGGGATCCGTTCGTGATCGAAATGCTGGATCTTCTCCCGCAGGACGAAGTCCTCCAGCAGGGTCGGGCCGCGCCTGCCTGCCTTCAGCGAATTCTGGTTGTCGGAGACGGGGACGCCATGGTTGGTCGTTATTCGGGCGTCAGGTGCCGAGCTGGTCTGGTGGGTCTCTCCGCCGTTGCCGCTGCGGGCGGCTGTCGCGGCGCTCTTGCCGGTGTCGTTTCGGGCCATTTCGTGTCTATCCTTAAGAGAGGAAGGCGGTTGCGGATAGTAGCGGTCGCCCTAGGCGAAGGGTCGGCAAAGACCCTTGAAGGCGGCGTACTCGCGTCTGCTACGCTGATGCGCCACATGGCACGCAACATGGCACGCAACATCGAGATCAAGGCCACCATCGACAGCCGGTGGCGGCGGGCCCGATTGCGCGGATTTCCCGCTGCTATGATCGGCGGATGACAGACTCGGCCGCGCGCCATCCCGGGGAGACCGATAGCCACGCGGGATCGCTGCCCGACCCGGTCCGCACCCTGGCCGACCTCGAGCGGCTCGAGCAGGCTGCCCGACGC
>JACCRJ010000032.1 GCA_013813615.1 Lautropia sp.
CTCAGGGGAGTTGGTCGGTTCGATGACATGAGTCTCTGGATTATCGCCCGCGCCAGGCAGGCTCGCCGTGCGTTGCGCCCGTTCACGCGTCGGCACCCCAGCGGGCACGCGTGAACGCCTCGATGAATCGCTCCAGGTCCTGCGCAGGCAACAGGTCGACGCCCGCCGCCCCGGCACGCCCCATGCCACCGAACGCTTCACAGATTCTGCTGGCGCCGCTCGGGTCTGACCGTGGCGCGCGCACGCTCACGGTCAGGCCGCCGTCGCGTCTTTTCACCAGGACGGCTTGCGCCTGCTCCGGACAGGCCTCGGCCAGCTCGTTGGCCAGGCAGCCGATCACTCGCCGGCTCCAGGCCGCGTTCGGCAGCACCGCGACCCGCACGCGCTGACTCTCGCAGACAGGCACCAGCGACATCGCCCGCCGAAGGTCGTCCTCGCGGCTGCGCTGAATCTCCCCGATGACGGCTTCTTCAGTCAGCATCGCGAAGGGATCGGCGTGACGCTGCATGACCCGGTACAAGCGCGACGGCGCAATGCAGACGTCGCTCTCGTCCTCGCCGTAAGCGTTGTAGTTGATCGCCTGCCCGAGCCGCCGCAGGTCCGCGGCCTGCGCGGCACTGAAGCCCGCGGACGCGGCAAGGCCCTCGGCCACCGACACCATTTCGTCGCCGTAGGCGCCGACGATGGCCCAGGCGCGGAAGCGCCCGCCCAGGTGCCGGTCCATCAGGAGGCTGGTGCAGACATCGCTGCCGAAGTCGAGATGCGCCTCGAGCTTGCCGTGTGCGGGAACGTCGCCGGTCAGATGATGGTCGAAGTAGCGCACGCGGGCACCGGCAGCGAGCAGCTTCACCAGCGCCGCATGATTGCGTTTCATGGAGAGGTCGCATACCAGCACCTCGTCGGCGCCGTCGCAAGGCACCTGCTGCAGCAGTTCGATGTCGCGCTTCAGGCCGGTTATCAGCGTCGCGTCTGCCGGCTGATGCAGGCGCCACTGCAGCACCGAACAAAGGCCGTCGGCGTCACCGTTGCAGACGTCGAAGCGGCGCATCATCAGGTGCGCGCCGAGGCAGGCTGAGCGAAGACGCCGCACACGGCGGAACCGGACGGCCTCGCCAACTACATGTTGTCGATCATGACCTGGCCGAAGCCGGAGCAGGAGACCTGCGTCGCCCCATCCATCAGGCGGGCGAAGTCGTACGTCACCTTCCGGGACAGGATCGATTTCTCCATCGAACTGATGATCAGATCCGCAGCCTCCGTCCAGCCCATGTGACGAAGCATCATTTCGGCCGACAGGATCTCCGAACCCGGGTTGACGTAGTCCTTGCCCGCGTACTTCGGCGCGGTGCCGTGCGTGGCCTCGAACATCGCGATCGAGTCGGACATGTTGGCGCCGGGTGCAATGCCGATTCCCCCGACCTGTGCCGCGAGTGCATCCGAGACGTAGTCGCCGTTCAGGTTGAGAGTGGCGATCACCGAATATTCCGCCGGCCGCAGCAGGATCTGCTGCAAGAACGCGTCCGCGATCACATCCTTGACGATGATGTCCTCGCCGGTCTTCGGGTTCTTGAACCTGCTCCACGGGCCGCCGTCGACGAGCTGGGCGCCGAATTCCTTGGCGGCCAGTTCATAGCCCCAGTCGCGGAAGCCGCCTTCCGTGAACTTCATGATGTTGCCCTTGTGGACCAGGGTGACCGACGACTTGTCGTTGTCGATCGCGTACTGGATCGCCTTGCGCACCAGACGCTGGGTTCCCTCCCGCGACACCGGCTTGACGCCGATACCGGAGGTTTCCGGGAAGCGGATCTTGGTGACGCCCATCTCCTTCTGCAGGAAGCCGATCAGCTTCTTCGCCTGCGCGCTCTCGGCTTCGAATTCGATACCGGCATAGATATCCTCCGAGTTCTCCCGGAAGATCACCATGTTGGTCTTCTCGGGCTCCTTCACCGGCGAAGGCACGCCCTTGAAGTACTGTATCGGACGCAGGCAGACGTAGAGGTCGAGCTGCTGGCGAAGGGCAACGTTGAGCGAACGGATGCCCCCGCCCACCGGCGTGGTCAGCGGGCCCTTGATGGAGACGACGTAATCCTTCAGGACTTCAAGCGTCTCATCCGGCAGCCACACGTCCGGACCGTAGACCTTGGTGGACTTCTCGCCAGCGTAGATCTCCATCCAGTGGATCTTGCGCTTGCCGCCGTAGGCCTTGGCCACGGCTGCGTCCACCACCTTCAGCATCACGGGGGTGATGTCGACACCGGTGCCGTCGCCCTCGATATAGGGAATGACAGGCTGCTCCGGCACGCTGAGTGCGAAGTCCTTCCCGACGGTGATCTTCTGGCCTGCGGCAGGCACCTTGATGTGCTTGTACATGTTCTCTTTCGGACCTCTTCTGGCGCGACGGGGCCGCGGATGACGATGGGGCAGTAAATGGGGGGCAATCGGGAATTATGCCAAATGCCGATCGAAGCGACGCGTGAAGCGCTGCGGTCCGCCGGAGGCCTTGTCAACGCAAGGGATTACGATGCCGTTTCCCGATCGAGCTTCGCCGCCCCGATGCCTGGCTTCCTGTGCCGCCTTCCTGGAGTTGCAACGATGCAAGCCTTCCGGCCTTCCTTCCGCCTGCTGAACCCCCTTCTCGCCGCCCTGACGGCAGCCGCTGTCCTCGCCGCCGCTGCCTTGGCCGTGGCGCTACCGGCTGCCGCCCAACCGTCGGAGCCGAATGCGCCGCTGCCGCATATCTACCTGCAGGCGGGCATCCACCGGATCAAGGCCGAAGTGGCGGACAGCCAGGAGGAACGGTCGCGCGGCCTGATGCTGCGAAAATCGCTGCAGGCGAACAGCGGCATGCTGTTCGTCTTCGAGAACGCGGCTCTGCATTGCTTCTGGATGAAGAACACGCTGGTCCCGCTGACGATCGCGTTTATGGAGGACGACGGCACCATCGTCACCCTGACCGATATGCAGCCGCACAACGAAGCCAGCAACTGCCCGGCGAAGCCGGTGCGCTACGCGCTGGAGATGGAGCAGGGGTGGTTCAAGATCAAAGGCCTCAAGACCGGCGACAGGATCAGCGGCCTGAGGCGCTGAGCGGCGCTCCGACCGGGAACGGCTGGCGGGACAGCAGTCGGTGGCGCGAGGCCGCGGCTGTCAGCCGCGCTTGCCGGCGACCATGCCGTAGACGAATAGCACGATGAGCGCGCCGACAATCGAGGCGACCCATCCGGCGGCAGCACCCTGCTGGTACCAGCCGACGGCGCTGCCGAGGAAGTTGGCGACTGCGGCGCCAGCGATCCCGAGAAGCGTCGTCAGGATGAGCCCGAGCTTCTGATCTCCCGGCATGATTGCCCTGGCCAAAAGCCCGACGATCAGGCCCACCACGATCATTTGAATAATCCCGCCCATGAGCAGATTCTCCTAGTTGAGAGGCGACATGAGCCGCCACGCCCGAATGTAGCCCAGCCGGGTAGCTGCTCCAAGGGGAACAGCCCGCATTTGTTGCCGGCGGGAGTCAGCCCCGGAGGCTGTCGGGGTTAGGTAGTCTTCTAGGTGAGGTTCCTGGCGGCAAAATCCCAGTTGACCAGCGCCCACCAGCCGCCCAGGTAGTCGGGTCGCTTGTTGCGGTAGTCGATGTAGTACGCGTGCTCCCAGACGTCGCAGGTGAGCAGCGGCTTGTCAGACGTGGTCAGGGGCGTGCCGGCATTGCTGGTGTTGACGATGTCAAGCGAGCCGTCGGGCTTCTTGACCAGCCAGGTCCACCCCGACCCGAAGTTGCCGACCGCAGACTTGTTGAACGCTTCCTTGAAACCGGCGAACCCGCCCCACTTCTTGTTGATCGCGTCGGCCACGGCGCCGCTGGGTTCGCCGCCGCCCTTGGGTGCCATGCAGTTCCAGTAGAACGTGTGGTTCCAGACCTGCGCCGAATTGTTGAACACGCCGCCGGAGGATTTCCTGATGATTTCCTCCAGGCCCAGGTTCTCGAATTCCGTCCCCTTGATCAGGTTGTTCAGGTTCGTGACGTATGCCTGGTGGTGCTTGCCGTAGTGAAATTCGAGCGTCTCCTTGGAGATGTGCGGCGCCAGGGCGTCCTTTTCATACGGCAGGGGTGGGAGTTTGTGCTCCATGTTCTGTCCTCTTCTGGAAGTTGGGGTTTTCTATTCTAGGCCGCGTCGCCCGAGGCACCGGATTCAACCCTGACGGTCATCGCGCCCTCTGCCACTTCCACGTCGAGCCGCTCGCCTGCAGTCACCTGGAGGGGATTGCGCACCACCTTGCCCCCGGCGTCGCGCACGATCGCGTAGCCCCGCTCGAGGATCGCCTTCGGGTTCGCCAAGGCAAGCGAACCTGCCCGAGCCTGGGCGGTCCGCGTCGCCTCCTCGAGCTGCGACCGGTGCGCGCGGACCAGCGCGTCACGAAGGCCGGCGAGCCGCTGCGCGGGCAACGCGAGCGACGGCGGACGAACCCAGCGCCGCGCCAGCAACAATCGCGACTCGCCCCGGTGCAGGTTCTTCTGGATCGCCTGGTTCAGCCGCGCTGCAACCCGCGCGACTCGCGCAAGGCGTTCATGCAACTGCACCGACGGCGAGCGCAGCAGGCGCGACGCCAGGTCGAGCCGCTGCTCGCCGCGTTCCAGCGCGAGCTGCAATACCCGGCGCAAGCGATACCAGAACCGACGCAGATGCTCCAGGCTCTCTTCGCGTTCCCGGCACACCAGGACCGCCGCCGCTGTCGGTGTTGGCGCCCGCGCCGTCGCGACGAAGTCGCTGATGGTGAAGTCGGTCTCGTGGCCGACGCCGCTGACGACCGGCAGCCGGCTCCCGGCGATGACCCGCGCGAGCCTTTCGTCGTTGAATGCGTTCAAGTCCTCGATCGATCCGCCGCCGCGAACCAGCAGGAGGACCTCGCATTCGGCGCGCCGGTTGGCGGCGTCCAGGGCACGGATCAACTCGGTGACGGCGCCGACGCCCTGTACCGCCGCCGGATAGATGATCACACCCAACTGCGGGGCACGCCGGCGCAGCGTCGTCAGCACGTCTTGCAGCGCCGCCGCCTGCGGCGAACTGATGATGCCGATCGTACGCGGCGCATCCGGCAGCGGCGGCTTGCGGGTGCTGTCGAAGAGGCCCTCCGCCTGGAGCGCTGCCTTGAGCCTGAGAAACCGCTGGTAGAGGTCGCCGGCACCCGCCTCGCGCATCTGCTCGACCGCCAACTGCAGGTCGCCCCGGGCCTCGTACAGGCACACGCGCGCAAGCACCTCGATGCGATCGCCGTCGCGCGGATTGAACCGGACCAGGCGCGAAGCGCTTCGGAACATCACCGCCCGTACGCTTGCCGAGGCATCCTTCATGGTGAAATACCAGTGTCCGCTGGCCGGCCGGGAGAAGTTCGATATTTCGCCGGCCACCCAGACCAGTGGAAAACCGGCCTGCAATACCTCGGCCACCGCGCTATTCAACTGACCAACGGTCAGGATCTGGCGCGCGGGTCGGGCGTCTGACGACCCCGACCGAGGAAATTCGGGGTTTTCGAAGCCAAAACTATCCACAAGGCGCACCACTGCTTGAAAAAGGCGAAAACGATCTAGACCGCCACGGCCAGAAAATTGTCGCCGCGCCGCAACTCACTGAATCCATGCAGGTTTTTTGTGCATCCATCCGATCTATCCCGATTCGCGCAGCTTGGCAAGCCGCCAGTAAATACGGGGCTTCCCAAGGCATATCCACAAAGTTGTCCACAGCGTCAAGGCTGCCCGCCGCCAACTTGCAGCAAGCGGTTAAAAAAACCGACAATCCGCCTTCGGCACGACCGCCTGTCGGACCGGTGCTGCTGACAAAGCC
>JACCRJ010000362.1 GCA_013813615.1 Lautropia sp.
CCCCTGGCGTAGGCGGGAAGCCAGCCGAAGACACGCCGCGCCAGGCCCACTGCGCGCGCCAGCGCCTCTTCTTCGGCGGCGCGCCGGAACGGCTCGAGGTCGCCGCCGTTGTCCGGCGGCCCGAAGAACACGAAGGGCTCTCCGGCCGACGCGAAGGAGTGCAGGTCGACCAGGGCGTCGTGCGTAGAGAGCAGGGGCGCCAGATGGTTGACGATGCGGTCCTCTGCGTTCTCGGGACAGACACTCGGGCGAAAGTCGCGATTGAGGTTGCGATCACCCTCACGGGTGCCGCGGCTGAAGGCGACCGGATTCGCCACCGGCACCAGGGTCAGTACGCCGCGCGCCAGTTGACGGTCGCCGCTGATGAATTCGGCCACAACCTCGCGGATGGCGGTCGCGCCGCAGGTCTCGTTGCCGTGGACGGCCCCCAGCACCAGCAGCCGGGGACCGCTGGCAAGCGAGCGGTACTGGTGGACTTCGATGGTTTGCATTCGTACGCCGATCGGTGAAAAGCGGGATGATACAAACCTGTCAGCCGCCGCCACTGCGTAGCCGTTTCGCAACCAGGCACCAGGCAATCCGCAAAGGCACCCAGATGAACCCACGCAGCCCTTCCCGCGTCCGCGAGCCGGACAGCAGCCCCGGTAGTGCGGCCACACGCCTGATGCCCCTGCTGCGGCGCGTGCTGCGGCGCGTGCTGCGGCGCCAGTCGCTCCTCGCCCTTGCGCCGCTCATGCTCCTGGCGGGTGGCTGCGCCAGCTACCTGAGCGCCGACGTCACGTCGTTCCACCAGCTTCCGCCGGGGCACCGATTCGCGGGCCAGAACTTCACTATAGAACCGGCGGCGGAGCAGAAGGACAGTCTCGAGTTTCGCGCCTATGCCGATCTGGTGCGCCAGGCGCTGATCCGCCAGGGATTGGTCTTCGCATCCGCCGCCGACCTCGCTGTCACCATGCGCTACTCGATCGACAGCGGCAGGCCAGTCATCTACGGCTATCCGGCCTACGGCTACACCAGCTTCGGCCCGGTCTGGGGCTGGGTACCGTATCCCGCCCCGGGCGGGCACGTGCATTACGTCTGGGCCGCGAGCTACCCGGCCGGCTACGGGGTGATCGGCAGCAGCTATTCGCAGTACGTCGTCTACCGGCGCGAACTGCGGGTCGACATCACCGACCGGCGCCCCGGCGGCAAGGGTGCAAAGCTCTTCGAGGGCAGCGTGATGAGTGAAGGTGGCGCAGGCGCTCTCGCGCCGGTAATGCCGGCGATGGTTCGAGCCTTGTTCAGCGATTTCCCCGGACCGAACGGCGTGACCCGGCGAATCAGCATCCGCTCGGACGACACGCCGGAAGCCGAAGCCCCGCAGCGCCAGCCGGCGCCGCTACAGGGCAGGTAGGTTGCGGCGGCGTGGGCGCGGTTGGTCCTCGGATTAGAATCGACCTTCGCCAGCGCTGCAGGCCCGGTGCCCATGAAGTTTCACAAGACCGTTCGCCACGGCATGATCGCCACCGCCACGGAAACGCGCGCCGGCGACATCGGCATCATCGACGGGCGGATCGCTGCCGTTGCGGACCGCCTGCCTGCCGGCAGCGAGGACATCGATGCATCCGGCCTGCTGGTGCTGCCGGGTGGCATCGACAGCCACTGCCATGTGGAGCAGATTTCGAGCAACGGCTTGATGACCGCCGACGACTTCTATTCCGCCACCGTGTCCGCAGCGTATGGCGGCACCACCACCATCATCCCGTTCGCTGCACAGCATCGCGGCATGTCGCTGCTGAAAGTAGTCGCCGACTACCACGCCTGCGCCGCGCCGAAGGCGGTCATCGACTACGCCTTTCACCTGATCGTCTCCGATCCGGACGAGCAGGCGCTTGAACACGACCTGCCGAACCTGATCGCGCAGGGATACACGTCCTTCAAGGTCTACATGACCTACGACATGCTGAAGCTGGACGACTACCAGATACTCGACGTGCTGGAGCTGGCACGGCGCCTGGGTGCGCTGGTGATGGTGCACGCCGAAAACAACGACATGATCAAGTGGATCGCGAAGCGCCTGCTGGCCAATGGCCATACCGCGCCCAGGTTCCACGCTGTCAGCCACGATCCGCTGGCCGAGAGCGAGGCGACCAGCCGGGTCATCCAGTTGTCGCGACTGCTGGATACGCCGGTGCTGATCGTGCACGTCTCCGGCATCGGCGCCGTGGCTGCCATCCGTGCCGCGCAGGTGCTGGGCGCGCCGGTCTACGGCGAGACCTGCCCGCAGTACCTGTTCCTCGCGGCGAGCGACATGGACAAGCCGGGCCTCGACGGTGCCATGTTCTGCTGCAGCCCGCCGCCGCGCGACGCGCAGTCGCAGCAGGCGGTGTGGGAGGGGCTGGCTAACGGCACCTTCCAGGTCTACTCGTCGGATCACGCGCCCTACCGGTTCGACGAAAGCGGCAAGCTGCCGAAAGGCGAGCAGACAACCTTCAAGGACATGGCCAATGGCGTACCCGGCCTGGAGCTTAGACTGCCGCTGCTGTTCTCCGAGGGGGTGGGCAAGGACCGTCTGAGTCTGAACCAGTTCGTCGCACTGACGGCGACCAACCATGCGCGGATCTACGGACTCGAGCACCGCAAGGGGACGATCGCTGTCGGCCAGGACGCCGACATCGCGCTGTGGGATCCGGAACGAAAGACGACGATAACGGCTGCGGCTATCCATGACAACGTCGGCTACACGCCTTACGAAGGCCGCACCATCACCGGCTGGCCGGTGACGGTCCTGAGCCGCGGCCGGACCGTGGTGCATGAGGGCAAGCTGCTGGTCGAGCGCGGCAGTGGCATGTTCATCGCGCGCAGGTCGCCCGGCCCGTTTCGCATAGAACGGAAGGTGTCCGATCGCTTCAAGCTGTTCAGTTCGCTGATCGGCCGGCCGTCACCGTAGTGCTCAGTCCACATCCCCTGCACCCCTCTGTTCCGCTAACCGTTACCAGGAAGCCAGGCAGCATGAAAAGACCCTTTCCCATGGCTGTGGCGCAGCTCGGCCCCATCCACCTGTCCGACACCCGCGAAGCCGTCGTCAGGCGCCTGGTCGAGCTGCTGCGCGAATCGCACTCCCGAGGCGCGAAATTTGTCGTTTTTCCGGAACTCGCACTCACCACCTTCTTTCCGCGCTACTGGATGGAGGATCAGGAGGAAATCGACCGCTTCTTTGAACCTTCCATGCCTACCGCGGCGACGCAGCCCCTGTTCGATCAAGCCCGGCAGTATGGAATCGGGTTTTATCTGGGCTATGCCGAGCTGACCCCGGCAGGGGAACACTTCAATACCTCGATACTCGTCGACCGCCGCGGCGGTATCGCGGGGCGCTACCGCAAGATCCATCTTCCGGGCCATTCGGATCACAAGCCGCAGGCGCCGTTCCAGCACCTGGAGAAGCGCTACTTCAAGGTCGGCAACGAAGGCTTCAACGTCTGGCGCACGATGGATTCGCTGATCGGCATGTGCATCTGCAATGACCGCCGCTGGCCGGAGACGTTTCGGGTAATGGGCCTGCAGGGCGCGGAAGTCGCGGTCCTGGGCTACAACACGCCATCGCACAACATTCACTGGGCGGAACCGCCGCATCTGCGGATGTTCCATCACCTTTTGCTTTTACAGGCCCACGCGCACCAGAATGCACTGTGGCTGGGCGCGGCAGCCAAGTGTGGTGCAGAGGATGGATTTCACATGATCGGAGGTTCCGCCATTGTCTCGCCGACTGGGGAAATTGCGGCGCAGGCTTGCACCGAAGACGACGAAGTCATCTTCGTCAACTGCGACCTGGCTCTGGGTGATACCTTTCGCCAGCATGTGTTCAATTTTGCGATGCACCGCCGGCCCGAACACTATCGTTTGATCGTGGATCGGGTGGGAGCAGGCGAGCCGTTGACCAAATAGTGGCATGCCGGTTGCTTACGTCCAACTTTAACCCGGAGTCGAAATGATCACCAGTCCGCCCCGCATTACCACTGGACGTTCCTGGCCACGGTCCCGCATGGTCCCGCGCAGTTGGGTCGGCTTGCCGGCGGGCCGATTCGCGCGATTGATCGGTATCGCGCTGCTTGCGGCCGCGCCCCTGGCGGCGCAGCCGCAGTCCAGGACGCCCATCAAAACCGGCGTCGACGCGACCTTCGCGCCGCATGCGATGCCCAAGCTGGGCGGCGGCCTGGAGGGGTTCAACATCGACCTGGGCAACGAAATCGCCCGGCGGCTGGGGCGGCCGATCGAGATCGAGGGGACGCAGTTCTCGGGTCTGGTGCCGGGGTTGAACGCGGGGAAGTACGATTTCATCCTGGCGCCGACCACGCTGACGGCGGAGCGTGCCAAGGCCATGCTGTTTACCGAAGGCTATCTGGATACCGACTACCTGTTCGTCCAGAAGAAGGCGGCGAAGCCCATCGAGTCGCTGGAGGATACCAAGGGCCTGACGATTTCCGTGAACAAGGGCTCTGCCTATGAATCCTGGGCGAAGGCCAACGCCGGTAAATACGGCTTCAAGTACGACATCTACGACACCAATGCCGATGCCGTGCAGGCAGTAATTTCGGGGCGCGCCGACGCCAACCTCGCCGGCAATACCGTCTCGCAGTGGGCAGCCAAACAGAACAACCAGGTCAAGACGAGCTACCGCATCAAGACCGGCCTTGTCTGGGCGATTCCGTTTCGCAATGACGACGTCGCGGGCCGCAATCAGGTTTCCATGGCCATCAAATGCATGAAGTCCGACGGTACGCTCGCCAGGCTGCATGAGAATTGGTTCGGGGAAAAGCCGGCGGCTGATTCGTCCACCGCCACCCTGGCGCCGGGGCACGGCCATCCGGGGGCGAACGGATACGACGCGACGCCGGTCACGCCGAAGTGCTGATGTCGATTCTGGATATTGCAGACCTTCATAAGTCCTTCGGCAGTAGCCCGGTGCTCAAGGGCATAGACCTGAAGGTCGGCAAGAACGAGCTGGTCTTCATCATCGGGCCTTCGGGCTCGGGCAAGAGCACCTTGTTGCGTTGTTGCAATCGTCTGGAAGAACCGGACAGCGGCTCGATCCTGGTCGACGGCACGGACATCATGCGGCCGGGTGTGAACCTCAACCGGCTGCGCCAGAAGATCGGCATGGTCTTCCAGTCATTCAATCTTTATCCGCACATGACTGCGCTCGGCAACGTCACGCTGGCGCTGCGCAAGGTGCAGAAGCTGAGCCGCGAGGAGGCGGACGGCAAGGGAATGGCTGCGCTTGACCGGGTCGGACTAGCGGACAAGTACCGCGCTTATCCCAATGAGTTGTCCGGTGGCCAGCAGCAGCGCGTCGGTATTGCCCGGTCGCTGGCGCTCGAGCCCCTCATCGTGCTCTTCGATGAACCCACCAGTGCGCTCGATCCGGAACTGGTCGGCGGGGTGCTGAATGTCATGCGGGAATTGAAGGAAAGCGGCATGACCATGGTGGTCGTCAGTCACGAGATGGAATTCGCCCGGGCTGCGGCCGACCGCATCGTGTTCATGGACAAGGGACAGATTCTGGAGCAGGGCGTGCCGGCGGAGGCGTTTGGCGCGCCGCGGCATCCGCGGCTCAGGGAGTTCCTCGGCAGCTTGCGCCATTGAACGCGACCTCCGGGGGCCGGATCGCGCACGCCCAGCCGCTCGACCGGAGGGCGCCGGGCCGAAGGATGTGCCGATGACGGGGTGGGAGCGGTTCGCCTTCAGTTTCTTCAACAGGGAGGTGGCGCTGCAATACCTGCCGGCGATCCTGGACGGTATGGTGATCACGATCGGACTGGCACTGGTTATCATCGCAGCCGGCGTTGCGCTGGGCCTGCTGCTCGCCATCCTGAGGACCTTCGGCAACCGCTGGCTGAATGCGCCGATCATCGTGTTTGCGGACGTCATGCGGGCGCTGCCGCCGCTGGTGCTCATCATCCTGTTGTATTTTGCATTGCCGCTCGCCGGCCTGTCGCTGGGCGCTTTCGCCTCCACCTGGCTGGCATTGACCCTGGTGCTGGCTGCATTCGCCGAGGAGATCTTCTGGGCAGGCATCCTGGCCGTGCCCAAGGGACAGTGGGAAGCCGCCCGGTGTACCGGCCTGGCGCGGCTGCAGACGGTGCGCGATGTGGTGCTGCCGCAGGCGCTGCGCATGACGGTGCCGCCGCTGACAAATCGCATCATTGCCACCACCAAGGGCACGGCCCTGGGTTCGGTGGTGGCCCTGAGCGAGATCCTCAACCAGGCTTCGTCCTCTGCAAGCCTGGCGGGCAATGCGACGCCGCTGACAATGGGGGCGCTGGCTTACCTGGCCTTGTTCCTGCCGGTGGTGGTCTTCGGTCGCTGGGTGGAAACCCGCTTCGCCTGGAAGAAATGATGGCGGAGCTGATCCTCAACTTCTTCAACCCTGCAATCATCGAGCGGGTATGGCCGTTCCTGCTGCAAGGATTCTACATGACCCTGTTGCTGTCCGCCATCGTGATACCGCTGGGGCTTGCCGGCGGACTCGTCATCGCAATTCTGCACAGCCTCGGCATGCGCTGGCTGACGTGGCTGCTGATCATCTACGTCGATCTGTTTCGCGCCCTGCCTCCGCTGGTGCTGCTGATCTTCATCTACTTCGGCGCCCCGTTCCTGGAACTCGACCTTCCCAAGCTGCTGGCGGTGGCGATCGGCTTTCTGTTGAACACCTCGAGCTACTACGGGGAGGTCTTCAGAGCCGGGATCGAGAGCATTCCCGCCGGCCAGGCGGCAGCCGCGCGCGCCACCGGCTTGTCGCGCTGGCAGACGATGTGCTCGGTGATCCTGCCGCAGGCCATCCGCAATGTGCTGCCGGATCTGGTCAGCAACACGCTGGAGGTGATCAAGCTCACGAGCCTGGCCAGCGTCGTCGCCTTGCCGGAATTGCTCAACAATGCGCGGCAGGCACAGGCGCTCACCTACAACGCGACACCCATCGTGCTGGCTGCCTTGTTCTACCTGGCATTGCTCTGGCCGATCGTCCGGCTGCTGAGCCGGATGGAGCACGAGAGCCTGGGGCAACGGCGTTGAGCGGCCGCGTGAGACGCGCAAACGGTTTCCTGCTAACCGCCGCCTCGCTGCAACAGGGTGCCGATCGCCATCGCAACTGCCGCCTGGGTCGGGTCGATCACCGGTACCTGCAGCGCATCTTCCAGGCGATCGCGATAGCGCGCCATGCCGGCGCAGCCCAGCACGACGACATCTGCGCCGTGACTCTGCACCAGGGTCCGGCCTACTTCAAGCAGCCGGGACAGGGTGGCGTCCTCGTCGGACAGCGCCACGACACTGCGGCCGATCGGCAGGTCCGCGGCGAGCTTGTGCTCCAGGCCCAGCAGTCGCACCTGCCGACGGTGGCGCGGGACCACGCGCGCGAGGATCGAGATGACGCCGAAACGCTCTCCTCGGGCAGCCGCCGTGAAATAGGCGCATTCGGCACTGCCGAAGACCGGGCAGTTCAGCTCTTCGCGCATGGCGAAGACGCCGGGATCGGAAAAACAGGCGAGCACCAAAGCCGCTGGCGGGCGTCGTTGCGGATGGGTCGCGAAGTAGTCGAGCAGACGCTCGCTGGTGCCGTCCACATGCGCCTGCGACTCGATGCCGGGCGGGCCAGAACGGAGGGTATCGCAAACGATTTGGGGGCCGCCTGGCAGCCGGAACGATTGCAGCGAACGATCGATGTGATCGGTGACGTCCTGCGTGCTGTTGGGATTCAGCACCAGTATCACGTGCGACCCGCCTGTTCCAGCTGCTCCAGGTAAGCGTTCTTCTCCAGCGAGAACTGGCCGCCGGTGCGGCAATAGCGGTTGGCAAAGAGCCGCCCGACCGGCTGGTAAAGGCACATGTCGATGCGAAATGTCTGGGGATCCACCAGGCCGTCGCGCACGTGCAGGTGGCGAACCTGGCCGATCAGGATGCGCCGCTTGCCGATGCTGATGTCGCTGTACAGGGTGCATTCCAGCGCCGCAGGTGCTTCCAGGATCCTCGGCGGCGAAACGCTCAGCGACGGCGCCTCCGTCAGACCCACGACCTTCAGCTCGCTTACCTCCGGCGGCATGTCGTTGGAGCAGCCGTGCATCTGCACCGCAATGCTTTCGTCGACCAGGTTGACCACGAATTCCCGGCGCTCGATGATGTTACGCCCGGTGTCCTTCATCGATCCGCTGGCGCGATCCTCGATGCTGAGAATCACGATGGGCGGCTCATCCGCCAGCACGTTGAAGAAACTGAACGGGGCTGCATTGACGACCCCGGCGGCGCTCAGGCTGGTGACCAGTGCGATGGGGCGAGGAACTACCAGACCGGTGAGCAGCTTGTAGCGAAGCGTCCGTTCGAGCCTGTCGAAATTGAAATCCATGGGCGGTTCTGGTGAGGAGGGGGCGCCTGCGATGAGACTGCTCAGCGCGCGAAAGTGACGGGAATCCCGATACCGAGCTGCTTGGTCCTGCGTTCCATTCGCCGCATCAGGTGGTCCACCTCCTGCGTGTCCAGCACGCTCAGCTTCGGTGCGGGCGCGCGCAGGCGGTCGCTCTTGATGGCATTGCGCCGCTTCAGGATGTACTTGCGCACCGCCAGACCGAGGCCGGGCTGCAGCTCCTGGCGGATGAGGGGCAGGTAGGCGTCGTAGATGTCTTCGGCGTCTTCCCGTTTGCCGGCCTTGAAGAGTTCCTGCGTCTTGACCAGTGCGTCGGGGTAGGCAAAGCCGGTCATCGCACCATCCACACCCCGGCCCAGTTCCTGGGGGAAGTGCAGCCCCCCGTTGCCGACCAGGATCGAGATCCTGCGGGTGCCGTGGCGCTCGGCTTCGCGCAGCGTGCTGATCTTGTTCAGGCCCGGGCAGTCCTCGTGCTTGAACATCATCAGGCCCTTGAAGTCATGGACCATGCGGGTGATCAGGTATGGCGCCATGTGGACGGTGGTGACCTGAGGGTAGTCCTGCAGCACCCAGGGAATGTCGCCCAGCCTCGACGCCACCTGCTCGAAGTAGCCATAGACCTGCTCATCCGTCTTCAAACCCGGCACCGGCGCGATCATGACGCCGGCGGCACCCGCGTCCATCACCCGCCTGGCGAACAGGCTCAGGTTGTCGATGCCTGGGGCGCTCGCGCCGACGACGACCGGCAGCTTGCCTTCCACCTGCTTGAGCACCGCCTTGACGAACTGCAGGCTCTCGTCGGGGGTGAGCTTCGGCGCTTCACCCATGATTCCCAGGATGGTCACGCCGGTGACGCCGCAGGCAAGGTATAAGTCCATCAGGGAGCGGGTGCTGTCCAGGTCGAGCGAACCGTCTTCTGCAAAGGGGGTGGCCGAGATCACGTACATTCCGGCGGCTGATTCGTTGAGCTTCTTGTTCACTGGCTTGTCTGGTTGGTGAGCCGAGGGCCAAGTCTACACCGCGCGCCCCGGCCGCGGACGCGTCGCGCGCCGCTCATCGGCTGCAGGGCCTACCCGCCTTCAGGTCGTGAATATTGCTATCCTGAACCGGGCGCAGGCAAACCAGCGTGGAGCAACCTGATGCAAACCGCAACGACTTCTCCGGCGCGCGCCGCCGCATCCGGACAACTCGAGTACCAGTCGGGCTTCGGCAACGAGTTCGTCACCGAGGCCCTGCCGGGCGCGCTGCCGGTGGGGCGGAACTCGCCGCAGCAGTGCCCGTACGGCCTCTATGCGGAGCAGCTGTCCGGCACCGCATTCACCGCGCCGCGCAGCGACAACCGCCGCTCGTGGCTCTACCGGATCCGCCCGGCGGCGCAGCACCGGCCGTTCGCGCGGATCGACAACCGGAGGTTGACGAGCCGCTTTGACGAGGCACACGCGACGCCGAACCAGTTGCGCTGGAACCCGCTGCCGATTCCGGATCAGGCGGCAGAGCCGCTCGACTTCATCGACGGCCTGTTCACGATGGCGGGCAACGGCGACCCACATGCCCAGTGCGGCTGCGGCATCCACCTTTACGTCGCCAACCGCTCGATGACCGACCGCTACTTCTACGACGCCGACGGCGAACTGCTGATCGTGCCTCAGCAGGGCAGGCTGCGCCTGGCGACCGAACTGGGCCTGCTCGACGTGGAGCCGCACGAGATCGCGGTGATTCCCAGGGGCATCCGCTTCCGGGTCGAACTGCCGGAGGGCGGCGCACGCGGCTATGTCTGCGAAAACTTCGGCGCGCCCTTCCGGCTGCCGGACCTCGGGCCGATCGGCTCCAACGGCCTCGCGAATCCGCGCGACTTCCTCGCGCCGGTGGCCTGGTACGAAGATCGTGACGGGGCTTGCGAACTGGTCGCCAGGTTCATGGGCAACCTGTGGTCCGCGCAAATGGATCATTCGCCGCTGGACGTGGTGGCCTGGCACGGCAGCCACGTGCCGTACAAGTACGACCTGCGGCGGTTCAACGCGATCGGCTCGATCAGCTTCGATCATCCGGATCCGTCGATCTTCCTGGTGCTCCAGTCGCTCTCCGACACTCCCGGCGTCGATACCATCGACTTCGTGATCTTTCCGCCCCGGGTGCTCGCGATGCAGGACACCTTCCGGCCACCCTGGTTCCATCGCAACATCGCCAGCGAGTTCATGGGGCTGATCAGCGGCGTCTACGACGCCAAGGCCGAAGGGTTCGCGCCCGGCGGCGCCAGCCTGCACAACTGCATGTCGGGTCACGGGCCGGACGCGGGCACGTTCGAGAAGGCCAGTGCGGCGGACACGACCAGGCCGCAGTACATCACCGGCTCCCTCGCGTTCATGTTCGAGACGCGGTGCGTTATCCGGCCGACTCGCCTCGCGCTCGAGTCGTCCGAACTGCAGGCCGACTACTTTGAATGCTGGCAGGGGCTCAGGAAGCACTTTGACCCGACGCGGCGCTGACGCGCCCCCGTGCCCAACCCCGACAGCCTGCAGGCTCCTAGTGTCCCGTTCCGCTAATCCGCGTACAAAGCCGTTGTAGCTTAGCGAGGATGGAATCGGCGGTAGCGGTCCAGATAAAAGGCTTGCAGTTCTGATTGTAGTGAGCGACAAATTGATCGATGCGATCGATCATCTGCTTGATCGAGCCGAACGATCCTCGGCGGATTGCTTTGTCGGTGATCAGTCCGAAGAAGCGTTCGACCTGATT
>JACCRJ010000364.1 GCA_013813615.1 Lautropia sp.
GCCCTGGCGGTCGCAGCCGTTCAGACCGCCCTGGGACTGGTCGGCGGCCACCGCGGCGATGCACGGCTCATGAAGGTCGCCAGCAACGCAGCCAACGCTCAAATGCTGCTGATCGTGCTGGCGTTCAGTTGCCTGGCCGTCTCCTTCATCGACAACGACTTCACCATCGTGAACGTCGCAAACAACAGCAACAGCCGCTTGCCGGCCGCGTATCGCCTGGCAGCAACCTGGGGATCGCACGAGGGCTCGATGCTGCTCTGGGCGCTGATGCTGGCCTGCTGGACGGCTGCGGTGGTGAACCTCGGGGGAGGGCTCGATGCGGTGGTGCGCGCCCGCGTGGTCGGCGTGCTCGGGCTGATCTCGGCGGGCTTCGTCGCCTTCCTGCTGTTCACCTCGAACCCGTTCCTGCGCAGCCTGCCCGCACCCGCGGATGGACGCGACCTCAATCCCCTGCTTCAGGATCCGGGCATGGTGATCCATCCGCCGATGCTGTACATGGGCTATGTCGGCTTCTCGGTTGCCTTCGCGTTCGCCATCGCGGCGATGCTGGGCGGCCGGGTGGATGCCGCCTGGACTCGCTGGGCCCGGCCCTGGACTACCGCCGCCTGGTGCTTCCTCACCATGGGCATTGCGCTCGGCAGCGCTTGGGCTTACTACGAACTTGGCTGGGGCGGCTGGTGGTTCTGGGATCCGGTCGAGAATGCCTCCTTCATGCCGTGGCTGGTCGGCACGGCACTGATGCATTCGCTCATCGTCACCGAGCGGCGCGGCTCCTTCAAGGGCTGGACGCTGCTGCTCGCCATTTCCGCCTTCAGCCTGAGCCTGCTCGGCACCTTCCTCGTCCGCTCGGGCGTGCTGACGTCCGTGCATGCCTTCGCCACGGACCCCGCGCGCGGCATCTTCATCCTCGTGTTCCTGGTGCTCGTCGTGGGCGGGTCGCTGACGCTGTTCGCGTGGCGCGCGCCGAGTCTGAGCGGCAACATCACCCCGGTCAGCTTCTCCGCCAGTTCCCGCGAAGGCTTTCTACTCGCCAACAATCTGCTGCTCACCGTGGCTGCCGCAGCGGTCTTCCTCGGCACACTGTATCCGCTGCTCCTGGACACGCTCGGCCTTGGCAAGATCTCGGTCGGACCGCCGTACTTCGAGGCGGTGTTCTTTCCGCTGCTCGCGCCGGCGGTCTTCCTGATGGGCGTCGGGCCGATGGCGCGCTGGCGCAGCGCGCCGGTGCCGGATGTTGCGCGCCGGCTCAGGTGGGCGATGCTGGTCGCGGTGGCCACCACCGTCCTGATCGGCATCACCTCCGGCCGCTTCAGCCTCGACAGGTTGGACGGCGCCGCTGGCGGCGCGTTGGGCGCAATCGGCTTTGCCATCGGCATTTTCATCGCGACCTGGGTGGTCGCCGCCAGCCTGACGCTGTTGTTGGAACGGTTGAAGGAAGCGGGCGGTGGGGCGGCCTTTTCCGTGATCGATCGCCTGCGCTCCCTGCCAGCCGGTTTCTACGGAATGCTGCTCGCGCACATCGGCGTCGGCGTCTTCACGATCGGCGTCGCCTGCGTCAACACGCTGCAGGTGGAAGTCGATCAGGCAGTGCGGCCGGGCGAATCGCTGAGGCTCAAAGGCTACGATTTCAAGCTGGTCGGCTTGAGACGGGTCGACGGGCCGAACTACCAGGCGACCCGGGGACAGGTCGAGGTCCTGCAGAACGGCGCAACGCAATTCACCCTCTGGCCGGAGAAACGGGTCTACTCGAGCCAAGGCTCGGTGATGACCGAAGCGGACATCGATTCCGGATTGACGCGCGACGTCTATGTCTCGCTCGGTGAGTTGCTGCCGGACGGACGCTGGACCATCAAGGCATGGATCAAGCCCTTCATCGGCTGGATCTGGGCCGGCTGCTTCCTGATGGCGCTGGGTGGCTTTGCGGCCATCTCGGACCGGCGCTATCGCGCCGCGAACCGCACGGCCGCAAAGGCCGGGGTTCGGGCGCCCGCGGCGGCGAACTCAGCGCCTTGATGGCCGTATCGTACCGCCAGCCCGTCTGCACGACATGCGATCGCTGCGCTACGTAGTCCCGGTGTTGCTGTTCCTGGTGGTCGCCGGCTTCCTGCTCGTCGGGCTCGACCGCAACCCCAGCGAGATCCCGTCGCCGCTGATCGGCAAGGCGGCGCCGGCCTGGTCCCTGCCGCGGCTTGTGCCGATCGGCGAGCGTGCCGGGAAAGCGGCGGACGCCGCCTCGCTCGAAGGAGCATCGCTGAAGGGCGCCCCCTACCTGCTCAACGTCTGGGCGTCATGGTGCGCGCCCTGCCTGCAGGAGCATCCGCTGCTGATCGAACTGGCCAACCGCAAGGTCCTCCCCATCGTCGGCGTCAACTACAAGGACAAGCCGGAGGATGCCAGGGCCTGGCTGGCACGGCATGGCAATCCGTTCGCAGCCATCGTCGCCGATCGCGAAGGCCGCACCGCGATCGACTTCGGCGTGTACGGCGTACCGGAGACGTTCCTGGTCGATGCGCAGGGGGTGATCCGGTTCAAACACATCGGTCCGCTCACGGGGGAGGTGGTGCGTGGCAGGCTGCTGCCCGCCATTGCGGCCTTGCCGGCCCGGCACTCCGCCCCGATGTCGTCAGGGTCGCCGCCGGCCGTGCCGGCACCCACCTCCGGTCCCGAGGCAAAAGTGAAGCCGTGACAGCAGCCGCCTGCCTTCCTCGGCTGTTCCGGCAGTCGCTATCTGTTCTGGCACTGCTCGCAAGCGCCGTGCCGACCGGCGCCGCGCAGGCACCCTCTGCACCGGCCGCGGCGACGGCACCCGCCGCGACGGACGCAGCCGGGTCCGGCAGCGCACCTGTCGCAGGCCATCCCGAATTGATGAAGACCGAGCGCTTTCGGCGGCTCGCCGGAGAGCTTCGCTGCCTCGTGTGCCAGAATCAATCGCTGGTGGACTCGAACGCACCGCTTGCGCAGGATCTGCGCGACGAGGTGGTGAAGCTGATGGCGAGCGGCCGCGACGACGGGCAGATCAAATCGTTCCTCGTCGAGCGCTACGGAGAATTCGTGCTCTATCGACCCGCGGTCTCGATGCGCAACGCCCTGCTCTGGTTCGGCCCCTTCCTGCTGCTGGTGATCGCGACGATCGCCTGGATGCGGCTCGGTCGGCGCAAGCCACCGGCTGCGCAATCCGCACAGGACGCGCTCAAACACGTGGACGAACTGCTTGGACGATGACGCCGCATACGACGACGCCGCGCGGGCTGCTCAAGGCAAGCCCCAGGCGTTCGCCGCGCTCGGACCCGATGAAGTGCTGGCAGCCCTCGAGACCATCGGCATCCGTTGCGACGGCCGGCTGCAGGCGCTGAACAGTTTCGAGAACCGCGTCTACCTGGTCGGCCTCGAGGACGGCGGGAGCTGCGTCGCCAAGTTCTACCGCCCCGGTCGCTGGCGCAACGACCAGATCCTGGAGGAGCACGCCTATGCGCAGGAACTGGTGCAAGCCGAGATACCGGTGGTGGCGCCGGACACGCTGACTGACGGCTCGACACTGGCGCAGTCAGGCGGCTTCAGGTTTGCCGTCTACCCGCGACAGGGCGGCCGCACGCCCGAACTGGACAACGCCTTCCACGGGCCGGCGATGCGCGACCGCATCGGCCAGTTCATCGCGAGAATCCACAACGTCGGTGCGCGCGCCCCGTTCCGTGACCGGCCGGAGATCTCCGCGCAGACGTACGGGCACGAGCCGATCGCGATCATCCGCGACAGCGACATGCTGCCGCCGGAACTTGCGTCCTCCTGGCTAGCGGTTGCCAGCCAGTGCGTTGCCCAGGTGGAGGAACGCTTCAGCCAAGCGGGCCGGCTCACCATGCTGCGCCTGCACGGCGACTGCCACCTCGGCAACCTGCTGTGG
>JACCRJ010000035.1 GCA_013813615.1 Lautropia sp.
GGCGTAGTCGACGACCGCAAGCGGCATTGTCTGGTCCGACGGATCGCCGACCATCTGCAGGCGGCCCGGTACCGGCAGCAGCCGTTCCAATTGCGCCGCGACCTCAGCCAGCGACCACCCCAGCGAAATCCACACCCCGGCCACGGCCAGCGCATTGCTCTGATTGAAGCGGCCGACCAGCGAAAGTTGCAGGTCGACGCTCTCGGTGCTGCCTTCGCCATCGTCGGCCGGGCTGCCGTCGTCGCCGAAGCCGCGCGCGCGGAAGTGCGTCAGGACGATCCTGCCCAGCCCGTCGATGGGGGTGGCGGTCAGCAGGTCGCTGCAGGAAGCGGAGCGCTCGCCCGCCTCGTCGAGGGCGACGCCGGGTCCCGCTTGCAGGGCGGTATCGTTGACGAGGTAGCCGATGCGGCGAAGATCGGGATCGGCGGCGTTGAGCATCTCGGCAGACGCCGGATCTTCCAGGTTGACCACCACCGCGACCAGGGTCGGCCAGGTGAACAGCCTGGCCTTGGCCGCCGCATACGCCTGCATGGTGACGTGATAGTCCAGGTGGTCGCGCGTCAGGTTGGTCAGCACGGCGACGGCGATGCGGGCGCCGTTCAGCCGACCCTGCTGCAGTCCGATCGACGAAGCCTCGACGGCGACCAGTTCCATGCCTTGTCCGGCGAAGGTTGCGAACTGCTGCTGCAATCCGATCGCATCCGGCGTCGTGAGCGTCGGCTGGCCCGTCGGGTCCAGTGCGAGCTCGCCGGGCACACCTGCGCCCAAGGTGCCGACCACCGCGGCCTTGGCCGTACCTGAAGTATCGGCGGCTGCGCGCGCCCGGTTTTCATAACCTTGCGCGATCCAATGGGTGCAGCTGGTCTTGCCGTTGGTGCCGGTGACAGCCACGACCGTCAGGCGGGCGGTCGGCTCGCCGAGGTACGCGGCAGCAACCTCACCGGCGCGCCGGCGCAGGCCCTCGACCAGCAGCCACGGTGCGGCTGCCCGCTTCAGCAGCGGCTCGAAGTCCTCGGCGCCGGCCTTCTCGAGCACGATGGCGCAAGCGCCGGCGGCAAGCGCCTGCTCCAGGTGGTCTCGGCCGTCGCCGGTTTCTCCCGGGTAGGCGATGAACACGTCGCCCGCGGCAATCCTGCGGCTGTCCGAGGACAGTCTCGCATGCACCGGCAGTTGCCGCTTCAGCCAATCCGCGGCATCTCGCGCCGGGGGACTGATCACCGACGACATCGTCACATGCTTTCCTTGCGCATGGCGATCATCGGGGAGATCCTGGTTTCATACGGCGCGTCGGGCTCGACGCTCAGCGTCTGCAGCGCATCGCCGGCGATCCTGGAGAAGACCGGGCCGGCGATCTGGCCGCCGTAGTACTTGCCGGTGGAAGGCTCATCGATCATCACCGCCACGATTACGCGCGGGTCCGACATCGGAGCCATGCCGACAAATGAGGCGACGTACTTCTTCACGTAGCGGCCGTTCTCCAGCTTCGTCGAGGTGCCGGTCTTGCCGCCGACGCGGTAGCCCGGCACCTGTGCCATCGGCGCGGTACCCTTCGGTCCGGCGGCCATTTCCAGCATCTTGCGCATGGCGGCTGCGGTCTCCGGCTTGATCACCGGCACGCCGCGCAAAGCGGCGTCGTCGCGGCTGCGCAGCGACACCTGCATCGGCCGGCCACGCTCCTCGTCGTCGGTCTTGAAGATCCGGGCCGGTAGCAGTTCGCCGTTGCCCGCGAAGATGGTGTAGGCGCGGGCCATCTGCAGCAGCGACACCGAAATGCCGTGGCCATAGGAGATGGTGGCGTGCTCGATCGGCTTCCACTTCTTGTAGGGACGCATACGCCCCGCAGCCGCGCCGGGGAAGCCGGTCTTCGACGCCTGGCCGAAACCGGCGGCGGTCAGCAGGCGCCAGTGGTCCTCCGCCGGCAGGGACAGCGCGATCTTGGCTGTGCCGATGTTGGAGCTCTTCTGGATGACCTGCTCGAGCGTGGTCAGTTCGCGGACGCGGTGCGCATCGCGGATCGTATCCGGGCCGATGGTGAGCTTGCCTGCGCGGGCGTCGATGACGCTGCTCGGCCGATACTTGCCGCTTTCCAGCGCCAGCGCCGCGGTGAAGACCTTCAGCGTCGAGCCCGGCTCGTACAGGTCGGTGATCGCGCGGTTGCGCAGTTGCCCGCCGGACAGACCGCCGCGATCGTTGGGATTGTAGGAGGGCCAGTTCGCCAGCGCCAGCACTTCGCCGGTCTTCGCATCGAGGACCACGGCGGCGCCGGCCTGCGCCCGGTTGACCTTGACTGCCTCCTTGAGCGCCTCGAAGGTACGCGACTGGATCCGGGTGTCGATCGTCAGGCCCAGGTCACGCCCGTCACGCGGCTCGCGGACGTGATCGATGCCGCCGATGATCTGGCCGGTACCGTCGCGCATCACCCGGCGGCTGCCGACACGTCCGGCAAGAGTCGACTGGAACGCCAACTCCAGCCCTTCCTGGCCCTTGTGGCCGATGTCGGTGAAGCCAACCAGGTGCGCCGCGATTTCGCCCTGCGGATAGTCCCGCTTGTACTCGCCGTCCTGGCCGATGCCCTTGATGCGCAGCGCCTTGATGCGCTCCGCCGTGTCGAGGTCGACCTGGCGCTTCAGGAAAACGAAATTCTTGTCTTCCGCGGTGAGCCGGCTCTGCAGTTCGAGCGGCTTGATGCCCAGCAGGCGCGCCACGTCCATTAGCCTCGGGTCGCTCAGGTCGACGCGGTCCGGATAGGCCCAGACCGAGCGCGCCGGCAGGCTGGAGGCCAGCACGACGCCGTGCCGGTCCACGATCCTGCCGCGGTTCGCCTGCAGCTCGATCGTCTTCTCGTAACGCTGCGCGCCCTGCGCCTGCAGGAAGGGCGCCGACATCGTCTGCAGGTAAAGCGCCTTGCCGCCCAGCGCAAGGAAGCACAGCGCGACCAGCGAGAAAATGAATCTCGATCGCCACAACTGGAGCCGCGTCTGCAGGAGCTTGGGGGCGGCGAATCTGACTGATCTGACCATATCAGTTGGGCTCCTTCAGGTACAACGTACGCTCGGGCGACAACGGGATCATTTTCAGTTCCTTGCGCACACGGCTATCGATGAGCGAAGTCTTCGCCAGCTTCGAGATTTCCATCTGCAGTTGCGAGTAGCGGACGTCGAGTTCGCGCATCTGACCCTGCGCCCGTTCGAGTTCGATGCTCAGCTTGCGGGCGCGATGCTGCGAGGTGACCAGCAGCAGGGCCGCCACGACCAGCAGCGCCGCCATCAGGACGTTCAGGCGGGCGAGGGAGGAACTGCTCATCCTGCCGCCACCTGCGCGTCGGTCCTTTCGGCAATCCGCAGGACCGCGGAGCGTGCCCGCGGATTGGACTTCACTTCCGCTTCACCTGGCAGCACCCGACCGCAGGCGCGCAGGGTCGGCGCCGACAGCGGCGCCCCGGTCATCGGATGCTTCTCGCTGCTCTTGCCGCTGTGCAGGGAGATGAACTGCTTGACCATGCGGTCTTCCACCGAATGAAAGCTGACGACGACCAGACGCCCGCCCGGATGCAGCCGGCGCACCGCCGCGTCTAGTGCCCGCGAGAGCTCGCCGCTTTCGTTATTGGTGTGAATCCGTAAAGCCTGAAAGGTACGTGTTGCCGGGTTTTTGCCCACCTCCGGCTTCTTTTGCCGGCGGCGGACGACACCCGCCACGACATCGGCAAGTTGTCTTGTTGTTTGAAACGCCGCGCTACCGGCTTCGTCGCGGCGAGCAACAACCGTCTTTGCAATCGGAACAGCAAACCGTTCGTCCCCATATCGCTTCAGCACCTCTGCTATGTCCTGTTCCGACGCGCTCATCAACCACTCCTTCGCGGACATGCCCTGCGTCGGGTCCATACGCATGTCCAGTGGACCATCACCCATGAAGCTGAAACCCCGGGATGCATCGTCGACCTGGGGCGAGGAAATTCCGAGGTCGAGGAGCATGCCGTCGAACGCGGCGATGCCCCGGTCCCCCAGCAGCCGCTCGATTTCGGAGAAGCGGGCGTGTGCGATCTCGAACCGCGGGTCGCCCGTCGCCTCCGCCATTTGCCGGCCGGCCGCCACCGCTTCTGGATCCCGGTCCAGCGCTAGCAAGCGACCACCCCCGCCGAGCGCCTGCAGCAGCAGGCGGCTGTGCCCGCCTCGCCCGAAGGTGCCGTCGACATAGATGCCGTCGGGCCTGACGCGAAGCGCTTCGATCGCCTCGCTGGCCAGTACCGGAACATGCTTGAACGGGGATGGTTCTTCACTCAATTCAGCTCGATTCAGAAGCCCAGCGCATTACGCAGCGCTTCGGGGATGCCGGCCTCGGCTTGCTCGTCCAGGTAGCGGCTGTGCGTCTCCTCATCCCAGATTTCGAGTCGCTGGAGGTCGCCCACGAGGACCACCCGGCGGTCCAGCCGGGCTGCCTTGCGCAGGATCGGGCTGATCAGGATCCGGCCGGCACCGTCCATCTCGACCGAGTCGGCGGAACCGACGATCAGCCGGCGCACCTTCTCGCCCTCGCCGGTCAGTTTCGACAGAAGTTCGCGCATCCTCTCCCACTCCGGCAGCGGATAGACCCGCAGGAAGGGGCCGTAGTGGCGGGTCACCGTCAGCTTGCTC
>JACCRJ010000414.1 GCA_013813615.1 Lautropia sp.
GCCTGCCGGAGCACCTCGACGACGCCCACGCCACCGCGGTCTATCGCATCGTGCAGGAGGCCGTTACCAACAGCATCCGCCATGCGGGCGCGAGCCGCATCGCGATCCAACTGCAGGCGGAGAGCGAAGTGCTGACGGTTCGGATCAGCGACAATGGCCGGGGCCTGTTCAACGATGGGCAGGCAAAGGGCCACTACGGAGTCATCGGCATGCGGGAACGGACGGTCGCGCTGGGCGGTACGCTGGAGCTGGTTGCGGCAGAGGGTGGCGGCCTGAGCGTCATTGCGCGGATCCCTTTCGAGCCGGCACCGGAGCCCGGCGCCGGGCTTTCGGCCGCGGCGCCTGCCGAAGGCCGGGCATGACGCCGATCCGGGTGCTCCTGGCCGACGACCATTCGGTGGTGCGCATGGGCTTCAAGCTGCTGCTGCAGACCACCGACGACATCGAGATCGTCGCCGAGGCCGACAGCGGCGAAGAGGCCTGCCGGTTGTTCGCCGACGTTCGACCGGACGTGCTGGTGATGGACCTGTCGATGCCGGGCATGGGCGGCGTGGAGGCCGTCAAGCGGATCACCGCCCACGATCCCCGCGCCCGCATCCTGGCGCTGTCGGCGCACGAGGATACCAGCCACCCGAAGCGGGTCTTCAAGGCCGGCGCCCTCGGCTACCTCTGCAAGCGCGGCGCCCCGGAAGCGCTGATCGAGGCGATCCGCGCCACCGCGCGCGGCCAGCGCTACCTCGACGCGCAGATCGCCCAGCGTATGGCGCTGCAGGACCTGAGTGGCGAGCACGGTCCGGTGGACCAGCTCTCCGAGCGGGAGTTCGAGGTTTTCCTGCAGCTTGCGCGCGGGCAGACGGTCAACCAGATCGCGCAGACACTGAAACTGTCGGCATCGACCGTCGGGACCCACCTCTACAACATCAAGCAGAAGCTGAACGTCGCCAACCAGGCGGAACTGACGCTGATCGCCGTCCGGCACAAGCTGATCGAGACCTGAGGTCCGGCCGGTGCCGGTCATCGACAGGCGACGCCGGGCCGGCCGTCCGATCAGCTTTCCACTTCGACGTCGGCCTCACGCCCCTGCAGTTCCCACAGCTCCGCGTAGCGCCCGCCGAGCGCGATCAGTTCCTCATGCCGGCCGCTCTCGACGATACTGCCCTCGTGCAGGACGATGATCCGGTCCGCGGCGACGATGGTGGACAGACGATGGGCAATGACCAGGGTAGTCCGGTCTGCCGCCACCCGTTCCAGCGCCTCCTGGATAGCCTGCTCGTTGCGGGAATCGAGCGACGAGGTCGCCTCGTCCAGGACCAGCACCGGCGGGTTTTTCAGCAGCATCCGCGCGATCGCGACGCGCTGCTTCTCGCCGCCCGAAAGCTTCAGGCCGCGCTCGCCGACCTGCGTTTCCCAGCCCGCAGGCAGGCGTTCGATCAGGCCGTCCAGCTGCGCCGCACGCGCGGCAGCCTCGATCTCCGCATTGCTCGCTTCCGGCCGGCCGTAGCCGATGTTGTAGCGGATCGTGTCGTTGAACAGCACGGTATCCTGCGGCACGATGCCGATGGCCGCGCGCAGCGACTCCTGGGTCACCTTGCGGATGTCCTGGCCGTCGATGCTGATGCCGCCGTCGGACACATCGTAGAAGCGGAACAGCAGCCGCGCCAGCGTCGACTTGCCGGCGCCGCTGGAACCGACCACGGCCACGGTCTTGCCCGCGGGTATCTCGAAAGCGACGCCGCGCAGGATCGGACGGCGCGGGTCATAAGCGAAGGAGACGTCGTCGAAGCGCACCGTGGCGCCTGCGACCCGCAGGGGCTGGGCATCCGGCACGTCCGCCACTTCCTTGTGCTGCTCCAGCAGGCCGAACAGGCGCTCCATGTCTGTCAGGCTCTGCTTGATCTCGCGGTAAAGCATGCCGAGGAAGTTGAGCGGTATGTAGAGCTGGATCATGAAGGCATTGACCAGCACCAGGTCGCCCAGGGTCATCGCCCCGCTGGTCACGCCCATGGTGGCTCACCAGACCATCGCGGTCACGGCGCAGGCGATGATGGCGGACTGCCCGACGTTGAGCAGCGACAGCGTCGTCTGGCTCTTGATGGCCGCGCGCTCCCAGCTCTGCATGCTGGCGTCGTAGCGATTCGATTCGAAGCGCTCGTTGCCGAAGTACTTGACGGTCTCGTAGTTCATCAGCGAGTCGATCGCCTTCACGTTCGCGCGGGTGTCGAGCTCGTTCATCGTGCGCCGGAAGGTGGTGCGCCATTCGGTCACGACGATGGTGTAGACCACGTACAGCACCAGGGCAACGATGGTGATCAGCGTGAAGTCGCGGTGGTACTGCCAGGCGAGGTAGCCCAGCACCATGGTGATCTCGATCAGCGTCGGCAGGATGCTGTAGAGCGTATAGGAGACGATGCTGGACACGCCGCGGGTGCCGCGCTCGATGTCTCGCGTGAGACCCCCGGTCTGGCGTTCCAGGTGAAAGCTCAGCGACAGGGAATGCAGGTGGCGGAATACCTTCAGCGCGATCTCGCGCACCGTCCGCTGGGTCACTTTCGCAAAGACGTACTCGCGCAGCTCCGTGAAGAGCGAGGTGGACAGGCGCAGCAGCCCGTAGCCGACGATCAGCGCCACCGGCACGGCGAGCGCCGCCGGATGAATGCCGCCCGCTGCGCCGGCTGCCTGCGCAACCCCCTTTGCCGCGGCGCCCGCCGTACCCTCGCCGGTCAGCGAATCGACGATCTGCTTCAGGACGATCGGCACGCCCACGTTGGCGGCCTTGGCCGCCACCAGGAACAGCAGCGCCAGCGCCACACGCCAGCGGAACTGCCAGACGTAGGGCAGCAGGCTCTTCAGCGTCGCCCACTCGGAGCGGCGCGGCCCGGCAGCGTCGGAGCGGGACGGGGCTGGCTGGCTGGCCGAAGAAGCTACTGTAGAAGCGGCTGACCCGTGTCGGCGCATGCGGTTGGAGGGATCTTGAATGGGCTATGGGTGGATAGGGGCGGCCCGGACGAGCTGTGCGCCCGGTTCGGGCGCGACTGGGGCGGGGCCGCGCTCCATGCGGGGCCGCGCTCTATCATAGCCAGCTTGCACAGATTCAACTGGACAACCATGCCAGCTTTGCTGCGGCGCA
>JACCRJ010000470.1 GCA_013813615.1 Lautropia sp.
GGCGCCGAGGCAAGTCTGCCAAAGCGGCAGCGGCGCGCTGATCGACACTTGCGGACCCTGCGACGACAGATCGATCCTGCTGCCCCCGACCTCGAGCGCGAGCGCAACCGGAGGCGGCCGAGCTGGCGCGCCGCGTCCGCCCGCCCGGCGGCGCGTTCAAGCGCTTGGAGGATAGCGGCCGCAGCGCTGTCAGTTGCCATCGCCGGCGCCCGCGGCAGGCTGGCTGGTAGGCAGCGTGGCAGGCACCGGACCAGGCGGCGGGGTATGCAATGGCGTAGGCAGCAGGGGCAGGGCGGCGGCGCTCGCGCGCTCCACGTGAAGACGGCTGACCCGCTCTGCCCGGTCAGGCTCACCCGCACGGATCGCCTCGACGATCTCGGCGATTTCGGCGATGCTCTCGCTGAGCCGGTCGGGCCGGGAGAAGGAGGTCTTGCGCAGGACGCTGATCCGGGCAAGGAGGTTGTCCATCATCTGGCCGAGCATCTCGTTTCCGGCGCCGTCGAACAGCGCGCGGTAGAACTCGGTCTTGACCGGTATCAGGGTCGACGCGTCGCCGTCGCCCCGCTGGATGGCGCGCATCGCCTCCAGCGCCGCGGTCATGCGCTCGAGCGCCTGCGGATCCGGGCACGCCGCCATCGTGCGCGCCGCCAGACCCTCCAGGGCGCCACGGATCGAATAGATGTCTCTCGCCTGCTCGGCCGTGATGCTGGCCACCACCGGGCCGCGGTGCGGGACGAGATCCACCAGGCCTTCCGAGTGCAGGCTGCGCAGCGCTTCCCGCAGCGAGCCACGGCTGACCTGGAGTGCATCGCACAGGCGCCGCTCCACCAGGCGCTCGCCCGCGGAGAACCGGCCGTCCAGGATGGCGTCGCGCAGCGCAGACTCGGCGCGCGCCGTTATCGTGTCCCGACTGACTGCGGAAACCTTGACATCCATGCGGCCATATTCGAGACTGTCTGACAATCTGTCAATCAGTCATTCGCAATAATCCGTCGCCCGGTCCGGCCTGATCTGTCGACCCGTTGCGCGAAGCCCTTGAGGAGACCACATGAACAGCAGCAGGAAAATGAGCAGGAACCTCACCGGCGTCCGACAGGCTCCTAGTCCCTCGAGGCGCAGCCTGCTCGCCGGCGCTGCCGCAGCCGGGGCGGTGGCGGCCACCACGGCCGCGCTGCCCCTCGCCGCGCGCGCCCAGTCGAAGCAGGTGAACGTCGGGGTGATCCTGCCGCTTTCCGGCGCCAACGCGCAGTTCGGCATGAATTCCCGAAACGGGATCGAACTCGTCGCCGACGAGATCAACGCTGCCGGAGGCGTCCAATCGCTCGGCGGCGCGAAGATCAACCTGATCGTCGCTGACGGCACGTCCACGCCGACTACGGCGGCCAGTGTCGCCCAGCGGCTTATTTCGCAGAATGAGGTCGTCGCAATCCTCGGGGCCTTCGCCTCCAATCTCACCATCGCCATCTCCGAGGTCACCGAGCGCCGGGGACTGCCGCTGCTGACCATGTCCTTCGCCGACCAGATCACCGGCCGCGGATTCAAGAACGTCTTCCAGGTGGTTTCCAAGGCATCGGTCATCGGCCGGGCGCAGTTCGACTATGCCGTCGCGATCGCCAAGGCGGCCGGCGAGGATGTCAAGCGCGCAGCCGTCCTCTACGAGGACACCGCCTACGGCACCTCCCAGGCGAACGGGCTGCGCGCCGCCGCGAAGGACGCCAACATCGAACTGGTCATGGACGACGCCTATCCGCTCGGCATCACCGACGTGACGCCGCTGATCAGCAAGCTGCGTGCTTCCAACGCGCAAATGGTGTTTCCCGTCTCTTACCTGAACGACAGCCTGCTGATTATCCGCACGATGGCCCAGCAGCAGATGAACCTGCCGGCAATCGGCGGCGCCGCCGGCTATGTGATTCCGGACTTCGTCAAGGGACTGGGCGAGTTGTCCGATGGCGTGCTGTCGATTTCACCGGCCAACCACGACTCTACGGCGCAGCTCACCGACCGCTTTCGCAAGCGCTTCGGCTACTTCATGGTTCACGAGGCGCTGGAGCACGCGACCTGCCTCGGGGTGCTGGCCGAAGCACTGGAAACCGCCGGCAAGGCGGATCCCGCCATGCTGCGTGACATCCTCCACCGCGACACCTTCACCAAGGGCTGGTCCGCCGCCATGACGCCCACCGGCGTCAAGTTCGACCAGACCGGCCTCAACACGATGGCCTCGCCGGTCATGGTGCAGTGGCACAAGGGAGAACTCGCCACCGTCTGGCCGAAGAACCTGGCCAAGGCGCCGGCCCGCTGGAAGGGCAAGAGCATCTGAGCAACGGCTTCATGGAGCTTCTGCAGGCGATCATCAACGGTCTTCTCATCGGCGGCGTCTACGCGGTGATCTCCATCGGCCTGACGCTGGTCTTCGGCGTCATGTCGATCGTCAACTTCGCCCAGGCGGAGTTTCTGATGATCGGGATGTACGTCGGCTACTACTGCTGGAGGGCGTTCGGCCTCGATCCGATCCTCGGGTCGCTGATCGCTTTCGGCGTCGCCTTCCTGATTGGGGTGCTGATCCAGCGCTTCCTCATCGAACGGGTCATCGACGCGCCCGAGGTGGCGCAGATATTTCTCACGGTCGGGCTGCTGATCGTGCTGGAGAACCTGGCGCTGGTGCTGTTCGGCTCGGACTTCAAGTCGGTACGCACCGGCTACCAGACCTCGGCGCTCTCCTTCTCCGGGCTGATCATCGGCGTGCCCTACCTGTTCGCCTTCGCGGTCTCGGGGGTGGTCGGTATCCTCCTGTGGGCGTTCCTGCGCTTCACCTGGATGGGGCAGGCGATGCGGGCGACCGCGCAGAACGGCGTCGCCGCGCTCAGCCTCGGCATCAACATACGTCGCGTGCGGCAGGTGGCATTCGGGCTGGGGGTTGGCCTCACCGCGCTGGGCGGCAGCGTCATCCTGCCGTACTACACGGCATCGCCGACTGCCGGCGCGCAGTTCGTCGTGCTGATGTTCACCGTCGTCGTGCTCGGCGGCCTGGGCAGCGTGCTTGGCGCCGTCTTCGGCGGGCTGGTGGTGGGGGTGATCCAGTCGGTGTCGACGCTGGTCATGCCGATCCAGCTGCAGAACCTCGCGCTGTTCGTCGTCTTCATCGCGATGCTGGCGGTTCGTCCTCAAGGCCTCCTGTCCACCCGATGATCCGAATCCTCCTGATCGCGGTCCTTGCGCTCGGTCTCGCCGTCCTGCCCTGGCTGCTGCCCGCGCAAGGGTATGCGCTGCGGGTCGTCTGCCTGGTGCTGCTGTTCGCCGCGATGTCGCAAGCCTGGAATATCGCCGCCGGCCTGTCGGGGCAGATCTCGCTCGGGCATGCGGGATTCTTCGGCGCCGGCGCGTATACCTCGACCCTGCTGCTGATCCACTTCAACCTGTCGCCGTGGCTCGGCCTGATCGTCGCCGGCCTCGTCGGCGCCGCGCTGGCCGCGCTGATCAGCCTGCCGACCATGAAGCTGAAGGGCCACTACTTTGCGCTGGCGACGCTGGCCTTCGGCGAGGCGATGCGGGTCATCGCCAACAGCTGGACCGGCGTGACCGGCGGACCGGTCGGGGTGTCGGTGCCGTTCGCGGAGCCGAGCCTCGCGCTGATGCAGTTCCAGTCGCTGCGGCCGTACTTCTACATCATGCTGGCCGCGCTGATCGTTACCTGCATCGCCTTCCAGCGGATCCGCACGAGCGCGCTCGGCCTGCGGCTGCGGGCGCTGAAGAACCATGCGGACGCCGCGTCATCGCTCGGTGTCGACACCGCCGCGGCCAAGCTCTTCGCCAGCACCGTCTCCGGTGCGCTGATCGCCATGCTCGGCGTGCTCTACGCCCAGTTCCAGTTCTTCTTCGATCCGGACACCGCCTTCAGCCTGGCGGGCATCTCAATACGGATCGCGCTGATCGCGATCATCGGCGGCGTGGGCACCGTGTCGGGCCCGCTGCTCGGCGCATTGCTGATCCTGCCGATCGAAGAGGCGACCAACGCCTACCTGTCGTCGCATGCGGCGGGGCTGTCGCAGATCGTCTTCGGCGCAATCCTTATTGCGGTGGTCATCCTGCAGCCTCGAGGCCTGCTGCATCTCTGGAAGTCGAGGCGCCGATGAGCGACGCTTCGCCGGGCGCCGTCGTGCTGAACGTGAGCGGCCTGTCCAAGCGGTTTGGCGGCCTGCAGGCCACCGACGACGTGTCCTTTGACCTGGTTCGGGGCTCGATCGTCGGCGTGATCGGGCCGAACGGCGCCGGCAAGACGACGCTCTTCAACCAGCTCACCGGCTTCATCCGTCCCGACGCCGGCAGCATCCTGCTCGGCGAGCGCCCCATCATCGGCCTCGCACCGCACGTCATCTGCCGAAGCGGCCTGGTGAAAACTTTCCAGAACGTCGCGACTTTCGGCGACATGACCGTGCTGGAGAACGCCACCGTCGGCGCCCTGGCCCATCATCCGATCGCCGCCGCCCGCGAGAAGGCTGCGATCGCGCTGCGTCGGGTCGGCCTGCAGGCCCGCATGGAGACGCTGGCCGGCGAGCTTTCGCTGCCCGAGAAGGCGCGGCTGGAACTGGCGCGGGCCCTGGCGACCGAGCCGATGGTCATGCTCCTCGACGAAGTGATGGCGACGCTGACGCCCGGCGAGCAGCGCGAGATCGTCGAGATGGTGAAGGAACTCGCCAGGGGCGGCATGACGCTGCTGGTGATAGAGCACCACATGAAGACGGTGATGACCCTGTGCGAACGCATTCTCGTGCTCAACTTCGGGCGCCTGATTGCTTCCGGCACGCCGTCGCAGGTCGCATCGGACCCGCACGTCGTCGCCGCCTACCTCGGCACGCGGGCGGCTTCGGAACTCGCCGATGCTTGAGATCAGGAACCTCAGCGCCGGTTATGGCCCGGCTGCCGTCCTGCACGACGTGTCGCTGGACGTCGGCGCGGGTGAGATCGTCTCGCTCATCGGTCCGAACACGGCCGGCAAGAGTTCGCTGCTTCGGACCATTTCGCGGATCTCGGTCAGCTGGTGCAAGGGAAGCATGGTGTTCCTCGGCCAGTCGCTGGTGAACAAGGCGGCGCACGAGATCGCCGCGCTCGGTATCGCCCATGTGCTGGAAGGGCGGCAGATCTTCCCGCAGATGTCGGTCGCGGAGAACCTGAGGCTGGGGGCCTGGTCCCGGCGCCGCGGGAAGGCGGACCTCGATGCCGAGCAGGCGCAGGTGATCGAGCTGTTTCCGCGGCTGGGCGAGCGCATGGCCCAGGCGGCCGGTACCCTGTCGGGGGGCGAGCAGCAGATGGTGGCCGTCGGCCGCGCCCTGATGGTGGCGCCGCGCCTGCTGTTGCTGGATGAACCGAGCCACGGCCTCGCGCCCAAGGTGGTCGACGAGCTGCACGAAGCGCTGCTGCGTATCCATCGCAAGGGGGTGTCGATCCTGCTTGTCGAGCAGAACGCGCAACTGGCGTTGACGCTCTCGTCGCGCGCCTACGTCCTCGCGAGCGGCAGGATCGAACTCTCCGGCGAGTCGCAGCGACTGCTGCATGACGACCACGTGCGCGCCACCTACCTGGGCATATGAACGACGCTGCTCCGTGCGTCCGCGCGCTGGCGATGGCCGACGGCGTCAGCCTGCACATGGAGGACTGGGT
>JACCRJ010000492.1 GCA_013813615.1 Lautropia sp.
TCCATGACGCGGCCGAGCACTTCCGGTCCGACCGGCACCAGGATGCCCTGGCCGGTGCTGCTCACCGGCATCCCGCGGCGCAGGCCGTCCGACGAACCCATCGCGATGGTGCGCACGATGCCGTCGCCCAGTTGCTGCTGGACCTCGAAGGTCAGCCCCTCTTCCGCCAGCGACTTGCCGGCGCTCGGCTGCAGCTTCAGCGCTTCGTAGATTCTCGGCATCTGGTCGCGGGGAAACTGGATATCCACCACCGCGCCGATGCATTGAACGATCTGACCTTCTGACATGACTCGCGTTTCCTGTTTCTGGAGTTCTTGAATGTGTTCGGTTCCGCTACAACGCGGCCGCGCCGCCGACGATCTCCGACAGTTCCTGCGTGATCGCAGCCTGTCGGGCCTTGTTGTAGGAGAGCTGCAGGTCGTCGATGAGCTTCTTGGCGTTGTCCGTGGCCGCTTTCATCGCGACCATCTTGGCGGACTGCTCCGAGGCCATGTTTTCAGCCACCGCCTGGAAGACGATCGCTTCGACATAACGCACCAGCAACTCGTCCAGTACGGTCTGCGCATCCGGCTCGTAGAGGTAATCCCACGAGTAGTCGCGGGAGTCCTCCTCCAGCCGGTTTGCCGGCAACGGCAGCAGCTGCTCGATCACCGGCTCCTGCTTCATGGTGTTGATGAAGGTGGTATAGGCCAGATAGACCGCATCGATCTCGCCGGCCGCGTAGGCGTCCAGCTGGATCTTGACCGGTCCGATCAGCTTGTCCATATGTGGCCGGTCGCCCAGGTGCGTCACCTGCGACACGATATTGGCGCCGAGCCGCTGCATGAACACCAGGCCCTTGTTGCCGATCGCAGTGAGTCGCGCCTCGACCCCGGCCGTCTCCAGCTCCCGCAGCTTGATGGTGACCGCGCGCAGGATGTTGGTGTTGAGTCCGCCGCACAGTCCCTTGTCGGTGGTGACGGTGATGAGGCCGGCACGCCGCAGCTGCTCGCGCGGGATCAGGAAAGGATGCCGGTATTCCGGATTGGCCCGCGCCAGGTGCGCGGCGATATTACGGATCTTGTCGCCGTACGGCCGGGCGGTGCGCATGCGCTCCTGCGCCTTCCGCATCTTGGCCGCGGCGACCATTTCCATCGCCTTGGTGATCTTGCGCGTGCCCTGCACGCTCTTGATCTTGGTTCTGATCTCTTTCGAACTAGCCATTCAAATATCCTGGGTCGGGCATCCGGGTCACAGCGTCATGGCCGGCGACGTGCTTCAGTACGCGCCCGTCTTCTTGAAGTCCTTGAGCATTTCGTGAAGCTTGGACTCGATGTCCTTGCTGAACTTCTTGTCCCGCTCGATCTCGTCGACGAGCGGCGCGTACTTGGACTTGGCGAATTCGCGCAGGGCCTTCTCCGCGGCGAGCGCCTTCGGCACTTCGATGTCGTCGAAGTAGCCGTTGTTGGCGGCGAACAGCGTCAGCGCCATCTCCCAGACCTGAAGCGGCTGGTATTGGGACTGCTTCATCAGCTCCGTGACCATGCGGCCACGGTCGAGCTGGCGCCGCGTGGCTTCATCCAGGTCCGATGCGAACTGCGCGAAGGCAGCCAGCTCCCGGAACTGCGCGAGTGCGAGACGCACGCCGCCGCCGAGTTTCTTGATGATGTCGGTCTGGGCCGCGCCGCCCACCCTCGACACCGAGATACCGGCGTTGATGGCTGGACGGATACCGGCGTTGAACAGGTCGGTCTCCAGGAAGATCTGGCCGTCGGTAATGGAGATCACGTTGGTCGGCACGAACGCGGAGACATCGCCGGCCTGCGTCTCGATCATCGGCAGCGCGGTGAGCGAACCGGTTTTGCCCTTGACGGCCCCTTTGGTGAAAGCTTCGACGTATGCCTCGTTGACGCGCGCGGCACGCTCGAGCAGCCGCGAGTGCAGGTAGAACACATCACCGGGGTAGGCCTCGCGACCCGGCGGGCGGCGCAGCAGCAGCGACACCTGGCGATACGCGACCGCCTGCTTCGACAGGTCGTCATAAATAATCAGGGCGTCTTCGCCGCGATCGCGGAAGTATTCGCCCATGGTGCAGCCGGAGTAAGCGGCGATGTACTGCATGGCGGCGGTCTCGGAGGCCGAGGCTGCCACCACGATGGTGTATTCGAGCGCGCCGTGCTCTTCCAGTTTGCGCACCACGTTGGCGATGGTGGAAGCCTTCTGCCCGATGGCGACGTAGACGCAGAAGAGGTTCTTGCCCTTCTGGTTGATGATCGTATCCAGCGCAACCGCGGTCTTGCCGGTCTGACGGTCGCCGATGATCAGCTCTCGCTGGCCGCGCCCGATCGGCACCATGGCGTCGATCGACTTCAGTCCCGTCTGCACCGGCTGCGACACCGACTTCCTGGCGATGACCCCGGGTGCGACCTTCTCGATAACGTCCGTCATCTTGGCGTTGATCGGACCCTTGCCGTCGATCGGCTGGCCGAGCGAATTGACGACCCGGCCGAGCAGTTCCGGTCCCACGGGGACCTCGAGGATGCGGCCGGTGGCCTTGACCACGTCACCCTCGGAGATGTTCTCGTATTCGCCCAGCACCACCGCGCCGACCGAGTCGCGCTCGAGGTTCAGCGCGAGGCCGAAAATGTTGTTGGGGAACTCGACCATCTCGCCCTGCATCACGTCCGACAGCCCGTGAATCCGACAGATGCCGTCGGTGACGGAGACCACGGCACCCTGGTTTCGCGTATCCGCGCCGACATCCAGGTTCTGGATCTTGCTCTTGAGCAATTCGCTGATTTCAGCGGGATTGAGCTGCATGAAAGGGACTCCTTAGTTCTTCAGGGTGGCAGCGAGCTGGGCGAGCTTGCCGCGCACGGATGCATCTATCACTTCGTCGCCGATACGAATCGACACGCCGCCGATCAGATCGTTGTCGACGTCGGCTTGCGCCTTGACCTTGCGGCCGTAGCGCTCCTGC
>JACCRJ010000504.1 GCA_013813615.1 Lautropia sp.
GCCTTGCTTCACCGCCCATCCGCTCACCGGCCCTCCCGTAGTCTGCCTGCGCCCTCGCGGCGGTCACATAGCCGTTGCGCAGGTCCTCCTGCAGCAGGGCCGCGTCGCGTTCAGCCGGCTCGCCGAAGCCGCCGCCCCCCGGCAGCTCCAGGACGATGCGGCGCCCCGCAGGCACCGCCACCTGCGAACCCTTGCCCGGCAGCGGCGTGCCGTCGTCCAGGCTTACCCGACCGGCGTCGCCGTGCCAGCCGCCGGAGCGACCCATCGCCGGATGCGCAATCCGGTCGAACATCGCGTTGAACCGCAGCTCGTGACCGTCGGCTGCGCCGATCTCGACGACCTGGCCGAGGCCGCCGCGCTGCCGGCCAGGCCCGCCCGAATCCGGCCGCAAATCCTTGCGCCATACGACGATCGGGCCGACCTGTTCGGTCGCCTCGATCGACATGGTGCGCACGCCGCTTGGAAAGGCGGTGGCGCTGAGGCCGTCGAGGCGGGGGCGCGCGCCGCTGCCACCGCTGTTGAACATCAGGATCTCGGCACGCCGGCCCGTCTGCGCGCCGGCATCTGCACCCACGGCCGGCCGGGCGCTGATGTGGATGTTCCACAAGGTGCCCGCGCCTTCGGCCGGGATCCTGTCGGGAAGGAAGTGGTGCAGCGCTCCAAGCACCAGGTCCGGCACGAAATGTCCCAGGACATGGCGCACAGACACCGGCGCCGGCCGCAGCGCATTGAGAATGCAGCCCGCCGGCGCGACCACGTCGAAAGGTGCGAGCGAGGCGGCGTTGTTGGGAATCTCCGGCGCGAGAGCGCACTTGAGCCCGTAGCAGGCGTAGGCCTTGGTGTAGATCAGCGGCACGTTGATGCCGTAGCGGCTTGCCGCCGAGGTGCCGGCGAAGTCGGCCACGATGCCGTCTGCCGACGTCTTCAGCACCACCCTCATCGTGACCGGCTGGTCGTAGCCGTCCAGCACCATCTGGTTGCGGTACTCGCCGTACGGCAAGGCAGCCAGCTTCTGCAGCGTCGCCTGCCGGCTGCGCTCCAGCACGAAAGTGCCGAGCGTCTGCAAGTCGTCCAGGCAGAACTCGTCCAGCATCGCGGTCAGCCTGCGGTGCCCGATCTCGTTGCAGGCCGCCAGGGAATAGATGTCGCCAACCACCTGGTCAGCCTCGCGCACGTTGTTGCGCACGATGTTGACGAGGTCGTGGTTGACCTCGCCGCGCTCGGCGAACTTCATGATCGGGATGAACAGGCCTTCCTCGTACACCTCGCGGCCGTCCGGCCCGAAGCCCCGGCCGCCGATGTCGACCACGTGCGCGGTGCAGGCGAAGTAGCCGATCAGGTGCCCCCTGCGGAACGACGGTGACACCACGGTGATGTCGTGCAGGTGGCCGGTGCCCTTCCAGGGATCGTTGGTGATGTAGACGTCGCCCTCGAAGATCCGCTGCGGCCCGATGTCGTGGATGAAGTGTCCCACCGCTTCGGCCATCGCGTTGACGTGACCGGGGGTGCCGGTCACCGCCTGCGCGATCATCCGTCCGGCTTTGTCGAAGACCCCCGCCGACAGGTCGCCAGCCTCCCGCACGCTGGTGCTGAAGGCGGTCCGCACCAGCGTCAGCGCCTGCTCCTCCACCACCGAGATCAAACGGTTCCACATCACCTGCAGGTGGATGTCGCTCATCGGTCCGGCTCCGCGGCGTGGGGCCCGATGCAGCCGGCCGTCTTCTTCACCAGCAGGCAGCCGTCGGTCTGCACCACCGCCGCGAAGCCCGCGCTGAGGATGGTCGAGGTCTCGCGCTCGGCGATGACTGCCGGGCCGCTGACGCAGGCGCCGACCGGCAGGCGCTCGCGGTGAAAGACCGCAACCTCGTCGAATCCGCGGCTGGCGGCATCGAAGAGCCTGCGGGTGCCTTCCGGCGACGCCGTCGAGAGCGGCCCGGTTTCCTCGACCGGCGCAACCGGCGGCCGCGGCGAACTCGCCCGCACCGACCAGCTGACGATCTCGGCGTCGAGGCCGTCGATCGGCCTGCCGAAGAAGCGGCGGTAGGCGGATTCGAAATGCTCCTTGAGCAGGCTGCCGTCGCCGTCGGCGAAACGTCGCACCGGTTCGATCTCCACCGGAATTTCCCATCCCTGGCCGGCATAGCGCATGTAGGCCGTCCGCTCGAGCAACGGATCGAGGTGGCCGCCGCCTTCGCGGGCAAAGGCGACCGCCTCGCCGGTGAGGCTGTCGATCAGGGTGTTGACGGCGGCGGCATCGAAGCAGGACAGGCGCATGTAGGCGCTGCGCGCGGCCTCGAAGCCGAATGGCGCGCGCAGGAAGCCGATCGCCGAGCCGACCCCCGCGCCCGGCGGCACCAGGAACCGGGCGATCCCGAGCTTCTCACACAACCGGGCCGCATGAACCGGGCCGGCGCCACCGAAGGTGATCATGGTGTAGTCGGAAATGTCGCGGCCATTCTCGATGGCGTGCACCCGCCCGGCGTTGGCCATGTTCTCGTCGACCACCTCGGAAACGCCGTAGGCGGCGTTATCGACGTCCAGCGCAAGCGGTGAGGCGACATCCGCCTCGACGGCCTTCGCCGCCAGCTGCAGCGAGAGCTCGATGGCGCCGCCCGCGAAGTAGCCGGCGTCCAGGCGACCGAGCAGGAGGTCCGCGTCGGTGACGGTGGCGCGGGTGCCGCCGCGCCGGTAGCAGGCTGGACCCGGCTCGGAGCCTGCGCTCTGCGGCCCGACCCGGATCTGGCGCATCACGTCGACGCCGGCCATCGACCCGCCACCGGCACCGATCTCCACCATCTCCACCACGGGAACCGAGATCGGCATGCCGCTGCCTTTCTTGAAGCGGTAGGTCCGCGCCACCTCGAAGGTTCTCGCGGTCTTCGGGTCGAACTGCTCGATCAGGCAGATCTTCGCGGTGGTGCCGCCCATGTCGAAGGACAGCGCCGCATTCAACCGGTAGCGACGGGCGATGTCGGCCGCGAAGATGGCGCCGCCCGCCGGCCCCGACTCCACCAGCCGGACCGGGAACTCGATCGCGGTCGCCGCCGAGATGATGCCGCCGCCGGAGTGCATCATCAGCAGGGGACAGGAGGCACCGGCCGCCTGCAGGCAAGCCACCAGCCGGTCGAGATACGACTTCATCAGCGGCCTGACGTACGCATTGGCGCAGACGGTATTGAACCGCTCGTACTCCCGCATCTGCGGGGACACCTCGGAGGAGATCGAAACCGACAGCGCCGGAAGGCGCCGCTGCAGCACGTCGCGCATCCGTTGCTCGTGCACGCCGTTGACGTAGCTGTGCAGGAAGCCGACGGCGACGCTCTCGTAGCCCCCTGCCGCGATCGCGGCGGACACTTCCGCCATGTCGGCTTCGCCGGCGGGCAGCAGTACCCGGCCGGCCGCGTCGATTCGCTCGCCGAGCGTGAAGCGGTCGCAGCGCGGGATCAGCGGCGGCGGCAGCCTGATGTCCAGGTCGTACTGCTCGAAGCGGCTTTCGGTGCGCATCTCGATGACGTCGCGAAAGCCGGCGGTGGTGACGAAGGCGGTGCGGGCGCCGCTGCGCTGGATCAGCGCATTGGTGGCAAGCGTCGTGCCGTGGATGATTGTCGCGATCTCGGCGATGCCGATGCCGGCCTGCCACCACCTCCTGAAGGACGGCGAGGATGGCGCGCTCCGGAGCGGCGTAGTCGGTCAGGATCTTGGCGGTGAAGAGCCGGCCCGCGACCTGCAGCGCCACGTCGGTGAAGGTGCCGCCGATGTCGATGCCGGCGCGTGCCGGCCCTTCGCCTGAACCCATCGTGCGACCCGGCAGCGGCAGCGCCCCGGCTGCCTCAGCCGCCCATCAGCGCCGGGATGCTTCCCGGGTGCACGAACGCCAGCAGCACCTGGATGAGCAGGATCGCGACCAGCGGCGAGAGGTCGAAGTTGCCGACGAGGGGGATGATCCGGCGCAGCGGCGACAGGATCGGGTCGGCAAGCTGGTTCAGCGCGGGTGCAAGGGGCGCATAGGGATTGATCAGCGACATGATCGCCATCAGGATGATGATGCCCATCATCAGGTACAGGGACCAGCGGATCAGCCAGATCAGCGCGAGCAGCAGGACCGGGCCGGGGCTGGGGGTTCTGCCGCTCAGCAGGAAGAACAGCAGCGCTACGATCAGGGACACCGCCACCGCGGCGATCGTGCTGGGCCAGTCCATCTGCCGGGTCGGCTTGACGATCCGCCCGAGCGGCTTGACCACCCAGTCGGTCAGCGCATTCACGAATTGCGACACCGGATTCTGCGGACTGAGGTGCACGCGCCAGGCGTAGGCTCGCAGCACGCAGGTGCTGGCGAACAGGCTCCCCACCGTCTCAATCAGCATCCAGATGATCGGATTCATATGGGGACGATTCTCGCACAGGAAAAAAATCGCGCCTCTGGCGAACCGCAAAAAAATCGCGCCCCGGAAGGCGCGAAGGTGACTCTGACTGCGCCGCCGCGTATCTCAGCGACGGCTTGTTCTTGTGATTTCAGCTTCAGGCCTGAAAGCCGCGCTCCGCTACGGACGGTTGCCCGTGGGAAACGGCCATGCCGCAGCAGGATTCGCTGCAGGCGCGGCGGCCGGCGCAGCAGCCTTCGCTGCAGGCGCGGCCCGTTTCTTGGCCGCCTTCTTGGCCGGCTTCTTGGCTGCCTTTTTCGCAGCTGGCTTCTTGGCTGCGGGTTTCTTGGCAGCCTTCTTCGCCGATTTCTTGGCAGGCTTCTTGGCGCCCTTCTTCGCAGCAGACTTCTTGGCCGCTGTTTTTTTGGCAGCCTTCTTCGCCGCTTTCTTGGCAGGCTTTTTCGCCGCTTTCTTAGCCGCTTTCTTCGCCCCTTTCTTCGCCGCAGGCCTGGACGACTTCTTCGCAGCAGGCTTCTTCGCGGCTTTCTTCGCCGCCGGCTTCTTGGCCGCTTTCTTCGCCGCAGGCTTCTTCACCGCCTTTTTGGCAGCAGGCTTCTTCGCAGCGGCCTTCTTGGCGGGCCTCTTCACGGCCGATTTAGCGGCAGGCTTCTTTGCAGCGGCTTTCTTGACAGCAGGCTTGGCAGCGGACTTCTTTGCTGCGGCTTTCGGTTTGGCAGTTGCCATTACAGTACTCCTTGAAAGGAAGTTGCTTTAAAGGAAGCCCGTAACAAGGAAGCCCCCGATCCAACCGGATCAGATGCTCGCTTGTTGTACGGGCTATTCATCGGCGCAGACGTCGTGTGATGTTTACCTACGCTAATGAATCTGGTGTGACCCCGGTTCCCGCTGCGAACCACGCTGGTCTTCACGCGTAGTTTGAGCGACGAGGTCAAGCTGCCGCTCCGGCTTTGCGCCGGAAGCTGGCAAACAGCTGACGAAAGGAAGGGAAGTGTGGCGACGGCATCTCCATGCACGGCAGACACCATGCCTGTTTTCAGTACGCGCTTCCCCTGCAACTCCCTCAAGGCATTTTCCTGAATGCGGCGATCCGCTTCTAGTCCCAGGCCAGCGCGCCGCCGGTCTGGTATTCGGTAACTCGCGTCTCGAAGAAGTTCTTTTCCTTCTTCAAGTCGATCATCTCGCTCATCCACGGGAACGGATTCTCCTCGTTCGGGAAGAGCGGGTCCAGCCCGATCTGCTGCGCCCGCCGGTTGGCGATGAAGCGCAGGTAGCCCTTGAACATCGACGCGTTGAGGCCGAGCACGCCGCGCGGCATCGTATCCTCAGCGTAGGCGTACTCCAGTTCGACTGCCTTCTTGAACTGCAGCCGGATGTCGTCGCGGAAATCCGGCGTCCACAGGTGCGGGTTCTCCAGCTTGATCTGGTTGATCAGGTCGATGCCGAAATTGCAGTGCATCGACTCGTCGCGAAGGATGTACTGGTACTGCTCGGCCGCGCCGGTCATCTTGTTCTGCCGCCCCAGCGCGAGGATCTGCACGAAGCCGACGTAGAAGAACAGGCCTTCCATCAGGCAGGCGAAAACGATCAGCGAGCGCAGCAGCTTCTGGTCATTCTCCGGCGTGCCGGTCTTGAACATCGGGTCGGTCAACGTGTCGATGAACGGAATCAGGAATTCGTCCTTGTCGCGGATCGACTTGATCTCGTGATACGCGTTGAAGATCTCCGACTCGTCCAGCCCCAGCGACTCGGTGATGTACTGGTAGGCATGGGTGTGGATCGCTTCCTCGAACGCCTGGCGCAGGAGGAACTGACGGCATTCGGGCGCCGTGATGTGCCGGTAGGTGCCGAGCACGATGTTGTTCGCCGCCAGGGAATCGGCGGTCACGAAGAAGCCGAGGTTTCGGCTCACCAGCCTGCGCTCGTCATCGGTCAGCCCGCCCGGCGACTTCCAGAGGGCAATGTCGCGGCTCATGTTCACTTCCTGCGGCATCCAGTGGTTGGCGCAGGTGGCGAGGTACTTGTCCCACGCCCACTTGTACTTGAAGGGCACGAGCTGGTTGACGTCGGAAGCGCCGTTGATGATGAACTTGTCTTCCACCCGGACGCGGCGCGAGGAGGCTGCGGCGAGGCTGCCATCTGCCGCGCCATCCGCCGCAGCGGGCCGGGACGCGGCGACGTTCGGCCCAGGCGCAAGCCTCGACGGCGCGATGGCGAGGTCTTCCTGGAAGACGCGCGAAGCATCCGGAGGGGATGGGCGGGCAGCCGGGGTAGGTCGAATGACGTCCGGCGAAGCGGTGGACCGGTCGGTCCGGGATGCGGGCCTGTCAGCAGGCCTTACGGAAAGTGGTTCGTCCCAGGAAAGCATCTAATCTCTCGCTTCAGGTATAAGGAGTTAACAGCGCTTACTAACTACTTGTACTGACGCGAGATTCACCGGTTATGCACTGAGCGAATCATACGTCAGCTGTATAGCAGTTGCAACGGGTTTAAGTAAATTCAACTTGACTTTGATGGCGTCCACACGACGTTTAGTCGCAGATCTTTTCCGTGATGAGGACGCTGCGAGCTCGCCGCACGCAGCAGTCATCCGCCTGCGGCGACACGCGCTACTGGCAGGCTTCGCACTCCGGGTCCGCCACCAGGCACGCCTTCACTGCGGCGTCATCGGCATCAGGCGCCGGCTGCTTCGCCCCGTAGGAAAAGCCGGCGTCGTTGCCGTTGCTGGAGACCGCGTTGAGCTGTCCCACCCGATCCGATGTCGACTTCTCCGCATGAGTCGCGCCGACGGTCCGCAGGTAGTAGGTGGTCTTCAATCCGCGCTGCCAGGCGAGCAGGTAGGCATCGTGCAGCTTCTTGCCCGAGGCACCGGCCATGTAGATGTTGAGCGACTGCGCCTGGTCGATCCACTTCTGCCGCCGCGCCGCGCATTCCACCAGCCAGCGGGCGTCGACCTCGAAGGCGGTCGCGTAGATCTGCCGCAGCGGCGCGGGGATCCGGTCGATCTTGGCGACGCTGCCGTCGAAGAACTTCAGGTCCGCGATCATCACCTCGTCCCACATGCCCGCCTCCTTCAGGTCCCTCACCAGATAGTCGTTGACCACGGTGAACTCGCCCGACAGGTTCGACTTGACGTAGAGGTTCTGGAAAGTCGGCTCGATGCAGGCGGCCACCCCGATGATGTTCGAGATGGTCGCGGTCGGCGCGATCGCGACGCAGTTGGAGTTGCGCATGCCGTGGGACTGGATCCGCTCGCGCAGGCTGCCCCAATCCATCGTCTCGGACAGGTCGACGTCGACGTACCCGCCGCGCTCCTCGGCCAGCAGCTTCAGCGTATCCTGCGGCAGGATGCCGCGGTCCCAGAGGGAGCCGCGGAAGCTGGCATAGCGCCCGCGCTCTTGCGCCAGTTCGGTCGACGCCCAGTAGGCGTAGTAGCAAACGGCCTCCATCGAGTGGTCGGCGAACTGCACCGCGGCCTCGCTGGCGAATGGCGTGCGCATCAGGTGCAGGCAGTCCTGGAATCCCATGATGCCCAGCCCGACCGGGCGGTGCTTGAGGTTGCTGTTGCGGGCCTTGCCGACCGCGTAATAGTTGATGTCGATGACGTTGTCGAGCATGCGCATGGCAGTCGCCACGGTGCGCTTGAGCTTGGCGAGGTCCAGCACCATCTCTGCACCCCCGACGCCAGCGCCCTGCCCGGCACCGTCGGCCGGCTTCATGTGGGCGACCAGGTTGACCGAACCGAGGTTGCAGACGGCGATTTCCTGCTCGTTGGTGTTGAGCGTGATTTCGGTACACAGGTTGGAGCTGTGGACGACTCCGACGTGCTGCTGCGGCGAGCGGATGTTGCAGGGATCCTTGAACGTGATCCAGGGATGGCCGGTCTCGAACAGCATCGAGAGCATCTTGCGCCACAGGCCGAGCGCCGACACCTTGCGGAACAGCGGCATCTGGCCGGCTGCCGCCTTGCGTTCGTAGCCGAGGTAGGCGTCCTCGAAGGCCTTGCCGTACTTGTCGTGCAGGTCCGATGCGTCCGACGGGGAGAACAGCGTCCACTCCCCGTCCTCCACCACCCGCTTCATGAACAGGTCCGGCACCCAGTTGGCGGTATTCATGTCGTGGGTGCGACGCCGGTCGTCGCCGGTGTTCTTGCGCAGCTCCAGGAACTCCTCGATGTCCAGGTGCCAGGTCTCCAGGTAGGCGCACACCGCGCCCTTGCGCTTGCCGCCCTGGTTCACCGCGACCGCCGTGTCATTCACCACCTTCAGGAACGGCACGACCCCCTGGCTCTTGCCATTGGTGCCCTTGATGTGGCTGCCGAGCGCACGCACCGGCGTCCAATCGTTGCCGAGCCCGCCGGCGTATTTGGCCAGCAGGGCGTTCTCCTTGATGGCCTCGTAGATCCCGTCGAGGTCGTCGGCGACCGTCGTCAGGTAGCACGAAGAAAGCTGCGAACGCTGGGTGCCGGCGTTGAACAGCGTCGGCGTCGAGCTCATGAAGTCGAAGCTGGAGAGCAGCTGGTAGAACTCGATCGCCCGGGCTTCGCGATCGATCTCGTTCAGGGCCAGGCCCATTGCGACCCGCATGAAGAAGGCCTGAGGCAGCTCGATGCGGCGCTCGTCGATGTGCAGGAAGTAGCGGTCGTACAGCGTCTGCAGGCCGAGGTAGGTGAACTGGAAATCGCGGGAGGCGTCCAGCGCCCGGCTGATCCGGCCGAGGTCGTACTGGGCGAGGCGAAGATCCAGCAGGCCTGCCTTGATGCCCTGGGCAATGAACTGCGGGAAGTATTCGACATAGCGCTCCGCCATCTGCGGCTGGCTGACCTCGTCGCCCAGCACTTCACGGCGGACCGTGTGCAGCAGCAGACGCGCGGTGACCAGGCTGTACGCAGGGTCCTTCTCGATATGTGCCCGCGAGGACAGGATGGCTGACTTGTAGACCTCGTCCAACGGCACGCCGTCGTAGAGGTTCTTCATCGTGTCGTCGATGACGGCGTCGACCGAAACCGCCTCGCCGAGGCCTTCGCAGGCGGTGGCGACGAGCGCGCGCAGGCCCGCCACATCCAGCGGGCGGCTGGTGCTGCCGTCCGTCACCGTCAGGGCTTGCGCCGGCTCTGCCTGCTCGGCACGCCGGGCGGCACGCTCCTGGGCGCGTTTCTCCCGATACAGCACGTAGGCCCGCGCCACATCGTGCTCCCCGGAGCGCATCAGCGCGAGTTCCACCTGGTCCTGGATGTCCTCGATGTGGAAGGTGCCGCCGCCGGGCTTGTTGCGGATGAGCGCGGCCGTCGCGCCTTCGGTCAGACGGCGGACCAGTTCGCGGATCCGCGCGGACGCGGCGCCCTGACCCCCGTTGACGGCCAGGAACGCCTTCGTCATCGCGATCGAAACCTTGTCCGGATGGAACACCACGACGGCGCCATTGCGCCGTATCACCTTGAAGTCGTCAAAGCGACGTTCCACCGGCGTTGCGGTTTCACTCGCGGCGGACGCCATTGCTGCGCCACGCGGCGACGACGATTCCCGCACGGACTCACCAATCCATTGCATTGTTCTGACCCTCTCTGGTTACATTGCTCCACCCTGAGGTGGAAATTTCGGGCGGCGCGTCGCGCTCTGGACCGATCGACCGCCTGTTGACTGGCGGGCCCCGCAGCCGGGCCCCGCAGGGCCCGCCGGGTGCTTGCCGAACTACCCTGACTGCGGGTGGCGTTCTGGATGCCTCTTGGCTTTTTGCCTCTTGGCTTTTCGCATGGCTCTGGACTCCTGCCTCCTGATGGAAGACGCCGGTTGCCGTGCGCCTTCTTGCGAGTCTTGAACGCTACAGGTAGTGTTCAACCAGCGCCCATGAACTAATTGTAGGGCGCTGGCGGTAGGTCTGCAAGCGCCGGCGCAGACTTTTTCCGCCGCCTGGCGAAGCGCTCCCCGCAAAGCCGCACGGCTGCTGCAATCGCGTTTCGGCTCCACGCCATGGCGACGTCCGCGGACGATTTGGCCGCGGATGCCGCGCTATTTCTTCATCAGCAAAGCGATCAGGAGACCTGACGCGGGAGAGCGGTCAAAAAAGCCGCTCGATGCCTGCGAGCCGGAGTGCCGGCGCAAGCTCACCCCAGTCGAAGAACGGACCGGGATCGTCCTTGCGACCGGGGGCGATGTCGCTGTGACCGGCGATCAAGCGCAACGGATAGTGCGCACGCAATGCTCCGATCAGGGTCGCCAGCCGCCGATACTGCGCCCGGGTGAACAACGTGCGGCCGCTGCCTTCGAGCTCGATACCGATCGAGAAGTCGTTGCACCGCTCCCGCTCGAGCAGCCGGGAGGCGCCCGCATGCCAGGCCCGCGCCTCGCAGCCGACGAACTGCAGCAGCTCGCCGCGGCGCCGCAGGAGGAAGTGGGTGGAGACCCGCAGGTCACGCAATTGCTGGAAGTACGGATGCGCCTGGTAGTCCAGCCGGTTAGTGAAGAAGCGCTCGATCGCATCGCCGCTGAAGCACTCCGGCGGCAGGCTGATGTGATGGATGACCAGCGTGTCGATGGCCGTTGCCGGCGGCCGCGCGTCGAAGTTGGGACTGGGAACGCATCGAGCCCTGTCCAGCCAGCCTTGCGCGTCGACCTTCATGCGGTCAAGTGATCTCCAGCCGCTGCATCCGGTAGCGCAGCGCCCTGAAGGTGATGCCGAGCAGCCTGGCCGCAGCGGTGCGGTTCTGGCCCGTCTTCTCCAGCGCCTGGCGGATCGCTTCCCGCTCGATCCTGTCGAGGTAGTCCGGCAGCGACCGTGGCACGCCGTCATCGTCCAGCGCCTCGTCCGCGGCAGCCTCGTCGGCGGAATCCGCTGCGCCGGCGGCGGCAGGCTCCGGCGGCGTGCGCTCGCTCTCGCTCGCCTCGGTCACGATCGGCCGCAGCCCGAGGTTCTCGACGTTGATCACCTTGCCGTCGGAGAACGCCAGAGCGCGCTCCAGAATGTTCTCGAGTTCGCGGACGTTGCCCGGGAAGCGGTAACTTTCGAGGAAGCGCAAGGTCACGGATGCCAGCTTCGGCGCCGGCACGAGCTGCGTGCGTTGCGCCATGCGCTCGAGGATCGCCCGCGCCAGCACGCCGATGTCCTCGCGCCGCTCGCGCAACGGCGGCATACGCAGCTCGATGACGTTGAGCCGATAGAACAGGTCCTGGCGGAACCGGCCCAGCTCCACGCACTTGGCCAGGTCCTGGTGGGTGGCGCTGATGATCCGCGTGTCGACCGGCTCTTCGGTCACCGACCCGACCTTGCGGATGCGCTTCTCCTGGATCGCCCGCAGCAGCTTGACCTGCATCGCGAGCGGCAGGTCGGCAACCTCGTCGAGGAACAGCGTGCCGCCGTTGGAGGCCATGAAGAATCCGGTCCGGTCGGTTTCGGCGCCGGTGAAAGCGCCTTTGCGGTAACCGAAGAATTCCGACTCCATCAGGTTCTCGGGAATCGCGCCGCAGTTGACCGCGACGAACGGCCCCTGCGGGCGTGCGCCCATCTGGTGGATCATCCGGGCCGCGAGTTCCTTGCCGGAGCCGGATTCGCCGGAGATCGCGACCGGCGCCATGCTGCGCGCCATCCGCGCGATGCTGGAGCGCACCTGTTCCACCGCCGGCGAAACACCCAGCAGCAGTCCGCCGCGCTCGTCGCCCTGCGCGCCTTTCGTCACCGCCGCCTGCAGCGGGTCGCTGCCGCCGGGCGCCGGCAGCTGCAGGGCCGCCCTGACCAGCGCCCGCAGGGCGTCCAGCCCGACCGGCTTGGCGAGGTAGTCGAACGCGCCCGCCTTCAGCGCCGCAACAGCATTCTCGGCGCTGCCGTAGGCGGTGATCACCGCCACCGGCGTGTCCGGGTTGCGCGAGGTGATCAGGTTGACCAGTTCCAGCCCGTTGCCGTCAGGCAGCCGCATGTCGGTCAGGCAGAGCGCGTACTTCTGCTCCGTCACCAGCCGCCGCGCCTGCGCCAGGTCCGCCGCCACGTCGACATCGAGGCCCATGCCGACCAGCGTCAGCTCCATCAGTTCGCGCAGATTCTCCTCGTCGTCGACGACGAGCACACGCGCGACCCGCGCGCCCCGGGCGAGCGCTCTCACACCGTCTGTTTCTGCTGCCATGGGATGCCTTGCGGCGGGCGCTTGCCCTCGTGATTGCCGCCTGGCCGTTCGACGCCGGGCGGGGGTACGGGTGCCACCTCCGGCTCAATGACGAAGCCGCCACCATAGCGGTCGCCGGAGCGCGATTCGTAGCGAAGGCCGGCGCCGTTGGCGGCGCACAGTTCCTGCGCCATGTGCAGGCCCAGTCCGGTGCCGCGCGCCTCGGTCGTAAAGAACGGCTCGAAGAGGTGCCGTCGCGCCGCGGGCGCGATCCCGGGGCCGTCGTCGAGCACCCGCAGAACCGCGCGGCCGTCGTCCGAATCCTGCCAGCAGACCAGGATCGCCCCGGGCGTGTCGCTGGCGTAGCGCATGGCGTTGCCCAGCAGGTTGACCAGCACCTGGCGCAGCTGGTTCGGGTCGAACAGCATCGCCCGGCTGCTGCCCAGCTGCAGCGCGATCCGCTCCCAGCTGGTATCGACCTGGGCGACGAACTCCGGCAGGAAGGCGTTGAAGAACTGCGGCAGGTGCACGCTTTCGCGGGTGGCGGAGCGGCGGGCGATCGACAGCACGTCCTCGACGATGCGGTCGATGCGCAGCGAGTTGTCCTCGATGATCGTGGTCATGCGCCGCAGCGGTCCCTCCGGCAGCTGCTCCGCCAGCAGGTTGCCGGCATGGCGGATTGCCCCGAGGGGATTGCGGATCTCATGCGCGATCGACGCGGAAAGCCGGCCCATCGCCGCCAGCTTGAGCTGCTGTGCCCGCACCTCCACACCCTCCAGATCCTCCAGCAGCACGACCTTGTCGACCAGCGCGCCGGGGCTGCTCGCCGCTGTCGTATCCGCGCCGCCGCCGGTCAGCACCCGGGCCCGGATCTTAGCCTTGCGATCGCCTTCGGGACCGATGCCCAGGTCGGTGACCAGCTGCTCGCTGGATATCAGCGCCCGCAGCGTCGCCAGCGCCGCCTTGTCCACCGCGTCGACCGGCGCGCCGCGGCGCAGGCCGAGGATCAGCCTTGCCTTGGGGTTCATGCCCTTGATGCCGCCCTTGTGATTGAAGACGACCACCCCCTGGTCGAGCTCCGCGATCACCAGTTCGTTGATCGCCAGCTGGTTGCGCAGGTCCTGGCCGCGACGGAAGGCGAGGATCTCCTGGTCCGCCAGCCGGCGCGCCAGCCGGTTGACGATGATCACCGTGATGAACAGGATCGCGCTGATCACGGCGGCGATGAAGAGGCCGCCATCCGAGCCGGCCTGTCCATCGGCATCGATCGTCAGCCGGCGCCACAGGCTCTCGCCCAGAAGCACCAGCGAAGCGCTCGCCGCGATGAACATCGACAGCAGCGGTGTCGACAGGATCGCCGCGCCCGCGGTCGGGGTGATCATCAGCACGCCGAGGCCGCTGCGGGCACCGCCGGCGGCGTAGATGATGACGCCGATCACCACGATGTCCACCAGGACCTGCGCCAGCAACTGCAGGTGAAAGCCCCGCTGAGCCAGCCGCACGATCAGGGAGCAGACGACCGCGATGCCGAAGTACACCGCGCAGACCTGCAGGAACAGCCCGCTGTCGAAACTCTGGTCGAGGACCGATTCGCGCCCGAGCAGCGGCACGTAGGCAAGCATCAGGGCCGCCACCGTCAGCCTGGCGTCGGACAGGTAACGAAGCGACTTCCAGAAGGACTGCGTCGGTTGCGCGAGGTAGCGACCGGCCGCGTCGCTCATGCCTACCGGCTCTCCCGTCGCGCTTCGTCGAGGTCGCGGTGCTCCGGACTGCAGAAAACCTTGCCGCGGGCGAACACCGCGTCGGACGCCGGCAGATGGATATCGCAGACGGCGCAACTCATCATCAGTTCGCCGGCGCTGCCGCGCGGCTGCGCGTCGTTCTCGGGGCGGCGCGAGCCGACCTTGCCCGCGGCGGCGGGGTCTGCCCCCACCTTGCGCTTGTTGGCGGCGATCAGGCGCAGCACCAGCATCACCGCAATCGCCACCAGGATCCAGATCGCTATCTTGCCCATCAGAAGCGCCT
>JACCRJ010000050.1 GCA_013813615.1 Lautropia sp.
GGGTTCAGGGCCGTTCCTTTGAGGGGTCGCCTGCCGATCGGGGCATCAGCCGGTCAGGTGCCGACATAGGGCCGCTGCCGCAACCATTTGGTGGCGATCCACTTGTCCCCTTTGGCAACAGGCGTGCCTGCGTGAAGGCATCGGGTATCCAGTTGCCCCGCCGCGTTGAGGTATTCGAAGTAGACAGCCGACCCCTTCCTCGGTTTCACCGACAACTCGAGTTCCGGGAAGTTGGTGTCACCGCCCTCGGGCACATTGTTCAGGTAGATCACAAGGGTTGCGATGCGCTGCCCGCCGACCTTGGTCAACACCGGGCTGCCCGGATCGGCAGGGTCGAAGAAATCCTGGTGGGCGAGGTATTCGCCCCCGAGTCCATAGTGAAGCATCTGCAACGGCTCACCGCAGTCTACCGGGACGCCCGTCAGGGCCGCGATCCGCTGCTCCACCCGCTGCACGACGGCGTTCTCGCCGCGGTTGAAGTGGCAGCCTTCGCTCTTGCGGACATGGCTCTCGTAGCTGCCGCCGCTCTTGCGGTCCACCACCTGCGAGCTCTTCATCCGGCCGTTGGTGAGCTGCATCAGCTTGTCACACTCCGCCTCGGACAACAGGCCGTCGATGACCGCGACATTCGGATTGTTCAGCGTGAACACGATGTTCACGTCCCGGTCGTGGGCACGAACGCGGGCGCCGGCCGGCAGCCGGATGGGCTCAACCTTGAAATCGGTGCCGAGCGCGGCGCCAACCTCGCCCTTGACCCGTTCGGACATGGAGCGGACGATGCCGATGGCATGGATGGAGAAGGTGGGGTCGAAGCCGTTCTCGACCATCACCTTGGTCATATCGGCATCCGCGCAGCCGCGCATCACGTTGGTAGTGAGCCAATCCTGCCAGCTGGCGGAAAGGCGGGTGATACCCGGCGCGGCCGTGGGTTCGGCCGGCTGCTCGTTTCCCGGTGCCAGTTCGTTCATGTCCCGATTACACCGTTCAATCGATGATCATGCAAGCCGGCCGGCCTCTCACGAAGCCGCGGCTGGCCAGCGCTGCGGGACTCGCGGATCAGTTGCTCGTCTTGTCGACCAGCTTGTTGGCCTTGATCCACGGCATCATCGCGCGCAGCTTTTCGCCGACGACTTCGATCTCGTGATTTCCCATCATCCGTCGCTTGGCCGACAGCGTCGGTGCACCGGCGCGGTTCTCGAGGATGAACTGCTTCGCGTACTCGCCGGTCTGGATGTCGTTGAGCACCTGCTTCATCACCTTCCTGGACTCCTCGGTGATGATGCGCGGGCCGCTGACGTACTCGCCGAACTCAGCGTTGTTGGAGATCGAGTAGTTCATGTTGGCGATGCCGCCTTCGTAGATCAGATCGACGATCAGCTTGAGCTCGTGCAGGCATTCGAAGTACGCCATCTCCGGCGCGTAGCCGGCTTCCACCAGCGTCTCGAAGCCGGCCTTGATCAGTTCGACGGTGCCGCCGCAAAGCACGACCTGCTCACCGAACAGATCGGTTTCGGTTTCCTCGCGGAAATCCGTTTCGATGATGCCGGCGCGGCCGCCGCCGATAGCGCAGGCGTATGACAGGGAGAGATCCCGGGCCATGCCGGAGCGGTCCTGGTGGATTGCGATCAGCATCGGCACGCCGCCGCCGGCCGCATAGGTGGAGCGCACGGTGTGCCCCGGCGCCTTCGGTGCGATCATGACCACGTCCAGGTCCTCCCGCGGCGACACCTGCCCGTAGTGCACGTTGAAACCGTGGGCGAACGCAAGGGTGGCGCCCTGCTTGATGTGCGGCTCGATCTCGGTCTTGTAGGTGGCGGCGATATGCTCGTCCGGCATCAGCATCATCACGAAATCGGCAACCTTCACCGCGTCGGCTATCTCCATTCCGGAGAGCTTCGCCTTCTTCACCTTGGCGTCCGACGGACCGCCTTTGCGCACGCCGACAGTGACCTTCACGCCGGAATCGTTGAGGTTCAACGCATGGGCATGGCCTTGCGAGCCGTAGCCGATGATCGCAACCTTCTTGCCCTTGATCAGCTTGAGGTCGCAGTCCTTGTCGTAGAAAACTTTCATTGTCGTCACACCCTGTTCTATATTTTGAGCACGCGTTCGCCGCGTGCAATGCCGCAACTGCCTGTCCGGACAGTCTCCAGTATGGCGGTTTCATCCAGCGCCGCGATGAAGCCGTCGAGCTTCGAGGAATCGCCGGTCAACTCCACCGTGTAGGTCTTGTCGGTCACGTCGATGATCCGGCCGCGAAAGATGTCGGCCATGCGCATCATCTCGTCGCGGTCCTTGCCTGCCGCACGCACCTTGATCAGCATCAGCTCCCGCTCGATGAAGCTGATCTCGGTCAGGTCCGTCACCTTGACCACGTCGATCAGCCGGTTCAGGTGCTTGGTGATCTGCTCGATCACGTCGTCCGAACCGCTGGTGACGACCGTCATCCGCGACAGCGACCGGTCTTCGGTCGGTGCCACCGTGAGCGATTCGATGTTGTAGCCCCGCGCGGAAAAGAGCCCGACCACCCGCGACAGCGCACCGGGTTCGTTTTCGAGGAGCACGGAGATGATGTGTTTCATCGCGTTCTCCCTTTCACAGGTCTTCGGAGCCGAGGAGCATCTCGGTCAGGCCCTTGCCGCCCTGGACCATCGGCCACACGTTCTCGGTCTGGTCGGTGATGATGTCCAGGAACACCAGGCGGTCCTTGTATCGGCCGAACGCATCGCGCAACGCGCCCTCCACGTCCGCGACACTCTCGACGCGGATGCCGACGTGACCGTAGGCTTCTGCCAGCGCCACGAAGTCCGGCAGCGCCTCCATGTAGGACTGCGAGTACCGTTTCTGGTATTCGACCTCCTGCCACTGCCGCACCATGCCGAGATATCGGTTGTTCAGGTTGATGATCTTCACCGGCAGGTTGTACTGCTTGCAGGTCGAGAGTTCCTGGATGCACATCTGGATGGAGCCTTCACCGGTGACGCAGGCCACCTGCGCTCCCGGGTTGGCCATCAGGGCTCCCATGGCGTAGGGCAACCCCACCCCCATCGTGCCGAGACCGCCAGAATTGATCCACCGGCGTGGCTTGTCGAAGCGATAGAACTGCGCTGCCCACATCTGGTGCTGACCGACGTCGGATGTGATGATCGCGTCGCCGCGCGTGACCTCGAAGAGCTTCTCGATCACGTACTGCGGCTTGATCAGCTTGCTCTTGCGGTCGTACTTGAGGCAGTCCTTCTGGCGCCACTCGTTGATCTGCTGCCACCATGCCTGCAGCGCCCGGGTGTTGGTCTTCTCGCCGGCCGCGAACTGGACCTCGAGCTGATCGATCATGTCGGCCATGCACTCGCGCACGTCCGCCACGATCGGCACGTCGACGCGGACGCGCTTGGAGATCGAGGAAGGGTCCACGTCGATGTGGATGATCTTGCGCGGATTCTGGGCAAAATGTTTCGGGTTGCCGATCACCCGGTCGTCGAAGCGCGCGCCGATCGCCACCAGCACGTCGCAGTGCTGCATGGCCATGTTGGCCTCATAGGTCCCGTGCATGCCAAGCATGCCGACGAACTTAGGGTCGCTCGCCTTGAACCCGCCCAGGCCCATCAGGGTGTTGGTGCAGGGATAACCCAGCAGGTCCACCAGCCGGTTCAACTCCTTCGAGGCGTTGGCGAGGATGATGCCGCCGCCGGTATAGATCATCGGCCGCTCGGCAGCAAGGATCAGCTGCAGCGCCTTCTTGATCTGGCCCTGATGCCCCTTCGAAACCGGGTTGTAGGACCGCATCGTCACCGACTTGGGG
>JACCRJ010000555.1 GCA_013813615.1 Lautropia sp.
CGGTAACGCTGTCGACCACGCTCGCCGCCGGCGCCGCCCTGGCCGCCTACCCCGAAAAGCCGATCCGCGTCGTGGTGCCCTATCCACCGGGCGGCGGCACCGACGTCATCGCCCGGATCGTGCAGGACCGGTTGCGGCAGGAACTCGGGCAACCCATCGTGATCGAAAACCGCGGCGGCGCTGCCGGATCGATCGGCACCGAGGTGGTCGCGAAAGCCGAGCCCGACGGGTACACCGTGCTGTTCACGCTGAACTCGCACACCATCAATCCGGCGATCTATTCGAAGCTGCCTTTCGACACCGAGAAGGATTTCGAGCCGGTGGCATTGGTCGCGTCGCTGCCGCAGATCCTCGTGGCCCATCCGGACTTCCCGGTGAGTTCGGTGAAGGAACTGGTCGCGCACGTCACGTCCAGGCCCGACGCCGTTGCGTATGCCTCCGTCGGCAACGGCTCGCCGGGACATCTTGCCGGCGAACTGTTCAAGCTGCGCACGAAGACCCGGATGACGCACGTCCCCTATCGCGGCGGCGGGCCTGCAGTGATCGACGTCATGGGTGGCCAGGTGCCTCTGCTGTGGGTCTCGATACCGGCTGCGGCGAACCAGGTCAAGCAGGGAAAGCTCAAGCCGCTCGCGGTATCGACCCTCAAACGCAGCCGGGCGTTTCCCGATGTGCCGACGGTGGAGGAAGCCGGCGTGGCGGACTTCGAGGTCGACTCCTGGTACGCGGTGTTCATGCCGGCGAAGACGCCCAAGCCGATCATCGACAAGTGGAATGCGGCCATCAATGCTACGGTGAAGGATCCGGCCATCCAGGAGAAGCTGCTGCAGCAAGGCAGCGAAGGGGTCGGCGGCACGCCGGCGCAGCTCGGACAGGCGGTCAGCAGCGAGCTGGTCAAGTGGAAGAAGCTTGCCACCGACGCCGCCATCAAGGTCGACTAGGCAGAAGCGGCAGGCGCAGATGCAGAAGACAGGGATGAGCATGGGTGCAGCGGACAGCGCTCCCGTCGATGCCGGCATCAGGCGCGACGTGACCGCACTGGTCGCCAGGGCGAGGGCGGCGCAGGCAGTGGCGGACGGCTATGACCAGGCGCGGATCAACGACGTGGTGGCGGCTGCGGCGTGGGCGATACTCGAGCCGCAGCGCAACCGTGCGCTCGCCGAACTCGCGGTCGCCGATACCGGCGTCGGCGTGGTGGACGACAAGATCCGCAAGAACTACCGCAAGACGCTCGGGCTGCTGAGGGACCTGCAGGCGGCACGCACGGTCGGCGTCATCGCCGAGGACGAGGCCAGCGGCATCGTCGAGATCGCCCGGCCGGTCGGCGTGGTGTGTGCGGTCACGCCCTCCACCAACCCCGCCGCCACGCCGGCCAACAAGATCATGAATTCGCTGGCGGCGCGCAACGCGGTGGTCGTCGCGCCCAGTCCGAAAGGCTGGAGCACCTGCGAACGCCTGCTGCGGTACGTGCATCAGCAACTGGACAAGGTGGGCGCGCCCCGGGACCTGGTGCAGATGCTGCCCGCGCCGGTCACCAAGGAGTCGACGGCAGAGCTGATGCGCCAGTGCGACCTGGTGGTGGCGACCGGCTCGCAGGCCAACGTCAGGGCGGCCTATCGCAGCGGAACGCCGGCGTTCGGCGTGGGCGCCGGCAACGTCGCCAGCATCATCGACGAGACTGCGGACCTGGCCGACGCGGCGCGCAAGATCGCCAGTTCCAAGTCCTTCGACAACGCCACCAGCTGCTCCTCGGAGAACAGCGTTGTCGTCGTCGAAGCCGTCATGAGCCGCGCACTGGCGGCGCTCGGCGCGGAAGGCGGCATCCTGCTCACCGGCGATCAGAAGCGCCGGCTGCAGCAGGCGATGTGGCGCGGGGGCAAGCTTTCGGCCACGGCGATCGGCCAATCGGCCCCGCGGATCGCAGCAGCCGCCGGACTCGACGACGTCGCCGCGCAGCAACCACGCATGCTGCTGGTCCAGGAGGACGGCGTCGGCGCCGACCACCCGTTTTCCGGCGAGAAGCTGTCGCCGGTATTGGCCGTGTATCTCGCGCGAGACTTCGACGACGCCTGCGCGATCGTCGGGCGGATCTATGCGTTCCAGGGCGCCGGCCACTCGGTCGGGCTGCACAGCCGGCTGCCGGAACGCGCCCTGCAGCTGGGGCTCGGCGCACCAGTCTCGCGGGTGATCGTGGGCCAGGCGCACTGCTTTGCCACCGGCGGCAGCTTCGACAATGGCCTGCCCTTCTCCCTCTCGATGGGTTGCGGCACCTGGGGCCGGAACAACTTCAGCGACAACCTGGGGGTGCGCCACTACATGAACGTGACGCGCGTGTCGCGGGCGATTGCGGAGCGGGTGCCCACGGAAGAGGCGCTGCTGGGGGATTTCTTCGCGCGCTATGGCCGCTGAAGCCGCAGCGGCGCCAGCCATGGCCACGGTGCGCGACCTGATCGACCGTCAGGCCGCCGAGCGGCCGCAGGCTCCCTACGCGATTGCCGCAGGCGGCAGTGTGACCCTCAGCTACGGCGACCTCGGTGCGGCCTGCCGGGCCGTGGTCCGGATCCTGGAGTCGCTCGGGGCAGGTCCCGGCGCCCATGTCTCGCTGGTCATGCCGAATGGACTTGGCACGCTGGTCATGCTGCTCGGTTCGCTCTATGGCGGCCGATGCGTCAACCCGGTGAACCTGCTGTCGCAGCCCGACCAGATGCGGTACGTGCTCGAGCATGCCGACGCAGGCGTGGTGCTGGTTTCGCCGGACTGGGAGGCTCGGGTACGCGACATGGCCGCCGCGATCCCGCGCGCGATCCAGGTGGTGGTGGTCGATCCGGACGCGACCACGCTGCCCGCGCCCGCAGCGGCCGCGAGGAGTGAACCGGCCGCCGGACCGCAACCGAACCCGCAACCGAACCCGGAAGACCTGGCCCTGCTGATGTACACCTCCGGCACCACCGGCAAGCCGAAGGGGGTGATGCTGACGCAGGCGAACCTGGCGGCCAGCGCCCGCGCCATTTCCGCCGAGCATGGGCTGACGGCGGGCGACCGGGTGCTGGCGGTGCTGCCGCTCTATCACATCAACGCATTCGCGGTGACGATGCTCGCCCCGCTGGCGCACGGGGGCAGCCTGGTCATGCCGCCGCGCTTCTCCGCCTCGACTTTCTGGCAGCTGGCATTGGCGCACCACTGCACCTGGATCAACCTGGTGCCGACGATGATCTCCTACCTGCTCGAGGGCGAGGCACCTGCAGCCGGACCGCCGCGGGCGGTGCGATTCTGCCGCTCCGCCTCCGCCGCCTTGCCGCCGGAGCACCATCGTGCCTTCGAGCAGAAGTTCGGCATCGGCATCATCGAGACGATGGGCCTGACGGAGACGGTGGCGCCGTCCTTTTCGAATCCGTTGCGGGCGGAAGATCGACGGATCGGCTCCGTGGGCCGCCCCTCCGGCTGCGAGGCGCGCATCGCCGACCCTGCCGGCAACACCCTGGCCGACGGCGAGACCGGCGAAATCCTGCTGCGTGGCCCCCAGGTGATGAAGGGGTATTACCGGGATGACCACGCCACCCGCGCCGCCTTCCACCCGAACGGCTGGCTGCGCTCGGGTGATCTCGGCCATCGCGACGCCGACGGCTTTTTTTTCGTCACCGGCCGGATCAAGGAACTGATCATCAAGGGCGGCGAGAATATCGCGCCGCGCGAAATCGACGAGGCGCTGCTGGCGCACCCTGCGGTGCTGGATGCTGCAGCGGTCGGCATCCCCGACAGGCACTACGGGCAGGACATCATGGCGTGCGTGGTGCTGCGCGAAGGCGCGCACTGTACCGAGGCGGACCTGCGCAGCTACTGCGTCCAGACGCTGGGTTCGTACAAGACGCCGCGGATTCTGCGCTTCGTTGCCGACCTGCCCCGAGGACCCTCCGGAAAGGTTCAGCGGCTGCGGCTGCTGGACCTGCTCCCAGCCGACTAACGGCGTTTTCGAATGCTCACTTCGTCCGAAAGCACCCGGACCAGCCTGTCCGGCCCGTCCTGCATTTCGGCCAGTAACGCGCCATCGGCATCGATACCCCGGGCCACCGCTTCCTGGTCACCCGCATAATGATGAATCACGATGGGTTGCCCGAAAAGCATGTCTCGGGCGCGCCACTGGGCTTGGAACGGCCCCAGGCCATCCACCTGCCATCGGCCGACCGCCGCCAGGAGCGATCGGCCAATGGCTGCGGCGAGTTCGACGCGGTCGGGCAGGTTGGCTGTCTCGAACAACCCGGCCGCCGGCTGGTCGATGCGTCCGGGGGCAGGCGCTAGCAGGTTGAGCCCGCAGCCGATGACCAGCCGTGTCACCTCCCCGCGGGCGCGCGCTTCGCACAGGATTCCACCCGCCTTGCCGCCGGCGACGTGGATGTCGTTGGGCCATTTCAGCAGCACCTGCAGGCCGCATGCGGCGAGGCTCTGCGCCACGGCAACCCCGGCCACCAGCGACAGCGCGGCCGGGTTCGACGACGCCGCCAGCCGCACGTCCCGCGCGAAGGACCCGGTCAGCGAGGCGCCGGCTGTCGACTGCCAGGGACGTTGGCGACGACCGCGTCCGCCGGTCTGGTGCCGCGCCACCAGCCAGAGCGCTTCGGCGCCCGAACCCGCCGGTATAAGCGGCTCGCGGCGCAGCAGTTCGCTGTTGGTCGAATCGACCTCCTCGACATGCTCGATCAGCAGCCGTTCCTGCGCGGTTCCATCGCTCATGCCGCCGAGTCTAGCGGCAACGCCTCGTCGACCGCAGCCATCGGATGCATTTCGGACGGGGTCCGCGTATTCTCATGCGCGATGACAGCAGGACACGTTCAGGGACCTACTCACGGAACCACCCGCGGGCTTTCCCACCGGCGAAACCCGCCGACCCTGATCCGCATGCTCTGGCTTGCCGTCACGACGGTCATCGCCTACCTCTCCCTCTACCCGCTGGCCGACTGGCGCCTGCGGCAGCCCTCGCTGTTCGCCTTCCTGTCCCAGGGCTTCCCCCGCTACTACAGCCAGGCCGACCTGGTCAGCAACGTCGCCGCCTATGTGATTTTCGGCCTGCTCTTCGCCCTCGGCTGGTCGACCCGGAGGAATGCGTGGCTGCCGGCGGTGCTGGCGTCGGTGGCTGCGATACTGCTGTCGCTGTCGCTGGAAGCGCTGCAGAGCTACCTGCCCACGCGGGTACCGTCGATGCTGGACTTCTCCGCCAATGCAGCCGGCGGGGTGCTCGGCGGCGTGATCGGTGCGGTGGTCGGCCGCTACCGGATCAGGCTGCGCGAAGGTCCGACGCCGGCGAGCCGGCAATGGTACGAGCAGGGTCCGGCCCTCGGCTGGGCCCTGGTGGTGATCTGGGTGATCAGCCAGCTGCCGAGCCAGCGGCTGCTGCTTGCCACCGGCAACCTGCAGGCGTGGCTGCCGCAGACGCTGTCCGGCCTGACCGATGCACTGCCGAACCTCCAGCTCGACGCGCTGCTGCCGGAATCGCTGCGGTCGGCGCACGAAACGCTGGTGGTCGCGACCATGATGTGCGTCCTCGGCGTCCTGGTGATGGACCTGGTGCGTTCGGCCGCCTGGCGCATGACGTGGATCGCCGGCCTGATGGCGGTGGCTCTGGCGCTGCGCGTCCTGTCCTCGCCGCCCTTCGAGTCAACCCAGCGGCTGCTGGTCTGGCTGACCTCCGGCGCGCAGGCCGGGCTGCTCGTCGGCGCCCTCACCCTCTACCTGGTCAGCGCGTTCGAGCGCCGGACGCGGTTGCGGGTCGGCGTTGCGCTGGTCCTGCTGGGGCTGTTCCTGGTCAACATCTCGCCGGTCGATCCGTTCTTCCAGACCACCCAGTCGGCGGCGCAGGGCGTCCTGGCGCCGGGGATGACACCGAGCCTGCGCAGCCTGATCAACAGCATCGGCGCCTTCTGGCCGCTGATGACCCTGGTCTACCTGCTGGTCAGGCTGGTGGCGCTGCGGCGACGCCGGCCGGATAAACTCGCAGGCATCTGATTCCCTTCATCGCACGCAGTCCGACCGGCATCAACCGTGCTGCATCATGCCCGCCCCGGCAGTCCCGCGCGATCGGGAGGACAATTCCGTTTGCGCATCGGACGGCAACAGGCATGTCACCACCCTCGTTCTACAAGCACCACATCTTCTTTTGCCTGAACAAACGCGACGGCGGCCGCGAATGCTGCCAGGACAAGAGCTCGGAAGAGATTCAGGCGTATGCCAAGAAGCGCGTCAAGCAGCTCGGCCTGAGCGGCCCCGGCCAGGTCCGCGTCAACAAGTCCGGCTGCCTCGACCGCTGCGAACTGGGCCCGGTCGCCGTCGTCTATCCGGACAACGTCTGGTACACCTACGTCGACGAAAGCGACATCGACGAGATCGTCGAATCCCACCTGCGCGACGGCAAGCCGGTGGAGCGGCTTCGTCTGCCTGACGCATGAAGAAGGAATGAATCCCGCCACTCAGCTGCTCACGATCCCCGGCCCTGCCGGCGCCATCGATGTCGCCCTCGACCTGCCTGGTGCAGGCCGCGGCGGCGCCGGCGTCACTAGCGTCACTGGCGGCACCGGCGGTTCAGCGGGCGGCTCGGCAGCGGACGGGGGCGCGCCCGCGGTGACCGGCATCGCCGTGATCGCCCATCCCCACCCCCTTCACGGCGGCACGCGGGACAACAAGGTCGTCCAGACGATGGTCCGGGCACTGCTGCTGGCGGGTTGCGCCTGCTGGCGGCCCAACTTCCGCGGCGTCGGCGGCACCGCAGGCCAGTTCGACGAAGGACGCGGCGAAGCCGTTGACCTGCGGGCGGTGGTCGACTATGCCGCCGCCCATGAATCGGCCCGCGGGCTGGCTGCGCCGGTGCGGCTGCATCTCGCCGGCTTCTCCTTTGGCAGCTACGTCCAGACGGTGGTGGCACAACAGATCGACCCGCTGCGCTTCGAGCTCGCCCCGATGATCCTGCTCGGCATCGCCACCTCGCGGTTCGACGTCCTGCCGGTGCCGCAGGACACGCTGGTCATCCACGGGGAAATCGACGACGTCGTCCCGTTGCAGACCGTCATGGACTGGGCCCGGCCGCAGAGCCTGCCGATCATCGTGCTGCCCGGCAGCGGCCATTATTTCCACGGGCAGCTCAACCGCATCAAGAACCTGATCCTGCGCAACCTCGGCCTCGGCGCCAGCTGAGGCCCCCGCCCGGTCGACTTCCGCATGGTGCCCTCCCCAGCCGACACCCAGCCCCGCACGAAGACCCACCTTCGGCGCTCGGCGGCGCCGGTTGCAAGCGGCGTTGCGGGCGGCGTTGCGGGCGGTGTGGGGGGCGGGGCCGGCGGTGAGGCCGCTACGACCGTCCCCGCCGACACGACGAATCCGGATCCACGGATGGTTTTCGGCAGGACACTTGCCGGCAGCGAAGCCATCCGCCAGCGGCATCCGCAGGTGTCCCTGCCGGCACGCCGCCTGTTGATGCTCTTCGACGGCCGGCGTTCGCTGTCTCAGCTGCCCAGCGTCGTCAGGCCGAACGACGTCCCGACCCTGCTGCGCGAGCTCGAAGCGAACGGGATGATCACCCTGACCGGGATGGTCCTGCACGACGACCCGGCCACCGGCATCCACCCCGACACCAAGATGACGCAGGTCAAGCGGGCGCTGGCGGGCGTCTTCGAGAAGGAACTCGGCCCCCAGGCGAGCGTGCTGGAGGCGAGGGTGCAGGATTGCGTCAGCCTGGTGGTCCTGCGCAACGTGCTGCGCGAGGTGATCACCCTGGTGTCGCAGCGCAAGGGTCCTGAAGCTGCCGACCGCATCGCCGCTCTCGTGAAGAAGCACGGGCCGTTCTGACGGCCACGTCGATTCGCGAACGCTGCGGCCGCGCCGGCGTGTCCGATGCGCCGCTGGTCAGCTGCCGTTGCCCAGGGGCCGTTTCGATGCCGCAACACTGCGGATTGCCGAATGCCGGGTGGCATAATGCCCACGACTCGCATCACCCCCGAGGGTCAAGCACGCCCATGAGTACATCCTTCTCCGGCTACCGCACTGTCTGCGGTGCCGCACCCGGTTCCCCGGCCGCTCTTTCCGCTCTTTCCGCTCCTTCCCCGGCCGCTTCCTGCCGCCCGTCCTGGTTGCGTCGGCTCGTCGGCCGGCTGAGGTCGATGGCGGCAGCGCCGGTGACGGCGGCAATCGTGGTCGCAAGCGCGGTCGCGCCGGCCCAGGCCCAGGTCCCGCCGCCGGAGATCGCCGCGCGGTCCTGGGTGCTGGTGGACATGACCACCCACACCGTGCTTTACAGCCAGCTGCCGGACGAGCGGGTCGAGCCCGCCTCGCTCACGAAACTGATGACGGCCTACGTGGTGTTCAAAGGGCTCAAGGAGAAGCGGCTCGACATGGCGCATCGCCCGCCGGTCTCGACCGTGGCGTACAAGGCGATCGGCTCGCGGATGTTCCTGGAGCCCAAGACCCCGGCGACGGTGGAGGAGTTGCTCAACGGGCTCATCGTCCAGTCCGGCAACGACGCCGCCATCGTCCTCGCAGAGATGGTCGGCGGCTCCGAGACGCAGTTCGCCGAAATCATGAATACAGAGGCCAAGCGCCTCGGCATGAATAACAGCCGATTCGTGAATGCATCGGGGCTGCCGCATCCGGATCATTATTCCACCGCCCGCGACCTGGCCGTCCTGGCGATGCGACTGATCGAGGACCATCCCGACTACTACCGCATGTACTCGCAAAAGGACTACACCTACAACAAGATCCGGCAGCCGAACCGCAACCGGCTGCTGTTCACCGACCCCACGGTGGACGGTTTCAAGACCGGGCACACCGACGCTGCCGGCTACTGCCTGATCTCGTCGGCGAAGCGCGAACAGCCGGGAAGCGGCTTCTCGCGCCGGCTCCTGACGGTACTGATGGGCGCGTCTTCGGAAAGCAGTCGCGCGGTCGAGTCGCAGAAGCTGTTGAATTATGGATTCCAGAATTTCGACGCAGTGCAGTTGTACAAGAAGGGCGACCAGGTCGGCAGCTATCAGGTCTGGAAGGGCCAGGTGCCGGAGGTGAAGGCGGGCTTCGCCGACGACGTGATGGTGACGGTACCGAAGACGCAGGTGACGGCGGTCAAGGGCGAAATCGAGCGGATGGAGCCCCTGGTGGCGCCCATCACCGCCGGCGACAAGATCGGCACGCTGCGGGTGCGCCTGGCCAACAACGTGCTGACCGAGCTGCCGGTGGTAGCCCTGCAGGCGGTGCCACCCGCAGGCTGGTTCGGCCGCGCCTGGGATACGATGAGGCTGTGGATCAAATAGGCGGACTGCGGTGATGACCGGGCAGGGCCAGGCCGGGCCGGACGCTGCGGCGCGACCCGGCACTGCGAAGCCGCCGGAGCAGACCGTCTATCTGAACGGCGAGTTCATGCCGCTGTCCGAAGCCCGCGTTCCGGTGCTCGACCGCGGCTTCGTCTTCGGTGACGGCGTCTATGAAGTCGTCCCCGTCTACCGGGGCGTGCCGTTCCGCTGGAGCCAGCACCTCTCGCGCCTCGCGCGCAGCCTCGCCAAGGTCCGCATCGACAACCCTCTGGATGATGCCGGGTGGACCGGGTTGGTGGCCGAACTGCTGAGTCGCCACCCCTGGCAGGACCAGTTCGTCTATCTTCAGGTCACCCGCGGCGTCGCGCGGCGCGACCACCTGTTCCCCGCCGACGTGCAGCCGACGGTGTTCGCGATGTCGAACGAATTCAAGCCGGTGTTGCGCCAGGCGATCGAGCAGGGCATCGCCGCGGTGAGCCTGCCGGATGAGCGATGGCTGCACTGCGACATCAAGTCCATCTCGCTGCTGGGCAACGTCCTCGCGCGCCAGGCGGCGGCGGATGCCGGCGCGATGGAATGCCTCCTGTTTCGCGACGGCTACCTGACCGAAGGATCCGCGAGCAACATCTGGGTGGTGAAGGACGGGCGCCTGCTGGCGCCGCCGCGCGATGCGCTGATCCTGGAAGGCATCCGCTATGGGCTGCTCGAGGAGCTTGCCGGGTCGCGCGGCGTGCCCTTCGATATCCGCCGGATCAGCCGCGACGAAGTCATGGGCGCCGATGAACTGATGGCGACCTCCGCCACCAAGGAGATCCTGCCGATCACGCTTCTGGACGGCCGAGCGGTCGGCGACGGTCCCGGGCCGATCTACCGCAAGCTGTTCGACGCCTACCAGGACGCAAAGGTCGCGTCCGCGGCAAAGGGATGGGTGCGCCCCTGAAGGCGCTTGCCCTGGGCCAGCGGCGGCAGAACGCATGAGCAGCCAGGCCTCACCTCCCTCTGGCGCCGCCAGCGTGCCTGAAGTGATGCAGTTCCCGATGGACTTCCCGATCAAGATCATGGGCAAGCGGGTCGACAGCTTCGCCGACGAGATCGTTGCCGTGGTCCGGTCGCATGCTCCGGAATTCGATCCGGCGACGCTGGAGATGCGCGCGTCGCGCAACGGCAACTACCTCTCGGTGACAGCTACCATACGCGCCGAGTCGCGGCCACAGCTTGACGCCCTGTACCAGGAACTGAGCAGCCATCCGCTGGTGACGCTGGTCTTGTAGCGCGCGCCGGATGATCGTCATTCGCCGCCTCGGCCTCACTGCATACCCGCAGGCGCTCGAGCAGATGCGCGCGCATGTCGCTGCCCGCGCCGGTAACCGCGCCACAGCCGCCGACGAGCTGTGGCTGACCGAACATGAGCCGGTCTTCACGCTCGGATTCGCCAGCCGGCCGGAGCATCTGCTCGATCCCGGCGTCATTCCGGTGGTTGGCACCGAGCGAGGCGGGCAGGTCACCTATCACGGGCCGGGGCAGGCGGTGGCCTACCTGCTGCTGGACCTGCGGCGGCGCAAGCTGGGCGTACGAGAACTGGTGTGCCGGCTGGAGCGCGGCATCATCGACTGCCTCGCGGGCTACCGGCTCACCGGGCTGCGCAAAGCCGGCGCGCCTGGAATCTACGTCCACCCGCGCATCGTCGACACCGCTTCGCTCGCCAAGATCGCGTCGATCGGGCTGAAGGTGTCAGGCGGGCTGACGTGGCATGGCGTTGCCGTGAACGGTTGCATGGACCTGCACCCCTTCGACCGGATCGACCCCTGCGGCCTCCCTGGTCTGCGGATGACGGACATCTGCACCGAAGCGTGCACTGACTTTCCTGCTGCTGCCCAGGTCACGAGCGACCTGGCCGACCGGCTTGGCGCTGCCCTGGTGGCCGCGATTGACGGATAATCCTGCGATGGACATCTCCGACACCAGCAACGCCAGTGCCCTTCCACCGGCGGCTTACCCCGATCCACGGATCAAGCAGAAGGGCCAGGGCAAGACAGCCAGGATTCCGATCAAGATCGTGCCGATCAAGGAACTTCTTCGCAAGCCCGACTGGATCCGCTCGAAGCCGCCGCTCATCTCCAGCCGCTTCTACGAGATCAAGAGGATCCTGCGGGAGCAGAATCTGCACACCGTCTGCGAGGAAGCTGCCTGCCCGAACATCGGCGAGTGCTTCGGCAAGGGCACCGCCACCTTCATGATCATGGGCGACAAGTGCACCCGCCGGTGCCCGTTCTGCGACGTCGGGCACGGCAGGCCCGATCCGCTGGATGCGGACGAGCCGCTGAACCTCGCACGAACGATCGCCGCGTTGCGGTTGAACTACGTCGTCATCACGTCGGTGGACCGGGACGACCTGCGCGACGGCGGCGCGGAGCACTTCGTCGACTGCATCCGCAGGACCCGCGAAATCAGCCCCGGCACCCGGATCGAGGTGCTGGTCCCGGACTTTCGCGGACGCATCGACCGCGCCCTGCAGATCCTGGAAACAGCGCCGCCGGACGTGATGAACCACAACCTGGAAACGGTGCCGCGGCTGTACCGGGAGGCGCGGCCGGGGTCGGATTACCAGCATTCTCTCAAGCTGCTCGCGGACTTCAAGGAGCGGGTACCGGGCGTCCCGACCAAGTCCGGCCTGATGGTGGGTCTGGGCGAGACCGACGAAGAAATCGTCCAGGTGATGCGCGACATGCGCGCTCACGACATCGACCGCCTGACGATCGGTCAGTATCTTTCGCCTTCCCAACATCATCTCCCTGTAAAACGATATCTTTCACCGGAAAGCTTCGAGCGCTTCGAAGCGCTCGCCTATCAACTCGGCTTCGAACATGCTGCGGTCGGCGCGATGGTTCGCTCTTCTTATCATGCCGATGAACAGGCGCATGCTGCAGAGCAGCGAACTGCCGCACGGTCCGCCTGAGCGGGCTCCACTTTTTGCTTCGATGAACATCTTGCTTCGATGAACACTCGGGCTCGGCCCGGCATGGGCATGGCCCTTGCGCATCTTTCTGTGCATGCGGGCGCCTCCGATGCGATACCCGCACCGGCGCAGCCCGTCTGCATCACAGCTGAAGGAGAAGCCATGAACAAGGATCAGGTCAAAGGTTCCATCAAGGATGCCGCCGGCAAAGTCCAGGAGAAAGTCGGCCAGACCACCGGCAATCGGGACCAGGAGGCGAAAGGGCTGGGCAAGCAGGTCGAAGGCAAGACCCAGAAGACGGTCGGCGATGTGAAAGACGCGGTCGGCAACGTCCGGAAGTAACCACTCGGCAGCACCCGCTCAGGCGCTGCCGGCAATCCCGGTCGCGTCGCCGCGCTGGCGCTCCTCCAGGCACCGGCGCGGCGATGTGCCGAGCATCTTTCGAAACATAGCCGTAAATGCGCTGGGGCTTCTATATCCCAGCGACAGGGCCACCGAGGTGACCGACTCGCCGGCGACCAGCCGTTGCAAGGCCGCTAGAATCCGCGCCGTCTGGCGCCACTTTGCGAACCCCATCCCCGTCTGCAACCGGAACAGCCGCGTCACCGAGCGTGCACTGATGCCGACCCGTGCAGCATAGAAATCCCGCGGCGCATCCGCTGAAAGATCGTCGCAGACCAGCCGGCAGAGCTTGAGCAGCCGGCGGTCGCTCGGCATCGGCAGATGAAACGGCAGGCTCGGCAGGGTGGCGATCTCGGCGAGGATGAGCGCCATGACGGCACCACCCGGACCTCCTTCGTCGTAGAGCGGCGGCAGGTGGGTAGCCCGCACCACCAGTTCGCGCAGGAGCGGACTGATGGCCAGCACTCGGCATTTACCAGGTAAGTCGGCGCTCGCATCCGGTCGGATGTAGAG
>JACCRJ010000584.1 GCA_013813615.1 Lautropia sp.
GTGGCGGCCTGCGGCTGCTGGAACAGGGACAGGTGGAAGTAGAGCAACTGACCCAGGCCACCCGCTCCGACGAAGCCCAGCACCGTGGCCATGCGGATATTCATCTCCCAGCGGTACAGGATGTAAGCCAGCCACTGTGATTGCACCATCGGCAGGCTGCCGTAGGCGAATGACGTGACCGGACCGCTGCCCGAGTCGCGAAGCGCACGCTCCGGAGCTTCCGGCGCATTCTGGAGCGACTCCGCAAAAAGGCGGCCGAGCACGCCGCTGGTGTGCAGCGCCAGGGCCAGCACGCCGGCGAACGGGCCGAGCCCTGCGGCCAGCACCATCAACACTCCCCAGACCAGTTCCGGAACACTGCGCAACAGGTTGAGAACCAGCCGTGCAGCCTGGCGCGCCACCAGGCCCCAGCGCCCCGACGCCGGCAGCGCCAGGGCCGCGCCGGCCGCCACCGCCAACAGCGTGCCCAGCGCCGAGACCGCCAGCGTCTGGAGCGCCCCCCAGACTATCTTCGCCAGGAATACCGACGTCAGGTCCGGCGGAAAGAATTCGCCGACGAAGCGGCCCATCAATCGCAGTGATTCCTGCGTCGCCAGCGCACCGTAGCCGATGCCGAGATAGACAAAACTTGCAATCACCGCCGCCAGGATCAGCACCAGGGCTGCGATGCACGTGATGCAGGTGCCAGCTGCGTGGGCGCGCTCGCCCGCGGTGAGATCGGCTGCGGTCATGGACGCGTCAGGCCAGCAGCCGCCGCAGCGAGGCGCTCAAAGCGTCGGCAAGCATCACCAGCAGGAGGAACACGATCAGGATCGAACAGGCTTCGCCGCCGTTGAGCATCTTCATCGACTGATCCATCAACTGCCCCAGCCCGCCCGCGCCGACAAAGCCCATCACCACCGAAGCGCGCACCGCGCACTCCCAGCGGTAGACCGTGTAGGAAGCCAGCTCCTGTGCATTTCCCGGCAGCAGTCCATAGAACAAGGCGGCCGTGCGGGCACCGCCGGATTCCAATATTGTCCGGGCCGGTCGCGTGTCGCCAGATTCCAGGATCTCGGCGTATACCTTGGCAAGCATGCCGCCGTAAGTGAGGGCCAGCGCGAGAACCCCGGCTGCCGGCCCCAGTCCCAGGGCCCGGACCAGCATCAGCGCCCAGACCACTTCGGGAATCGCCCGCAGGACCGTGAGCACGGCCCGGGCGACGGTGCGCAAGCTTTCGCTGCGCCAGCGCCCGGGGCCCGGGCCGATCCGGGAGATCGACAAGGGATGGGTCATCAGGCACGCCAGCGGAACCGCGAAGACGAATGCCAGCGCCATGCCCGCCGTTGCCATGGCCAGTGTCTCCAGGGTGGCTTGAAGCAGCAGCCCCAGAAATTCGCTCGAAGTGGCCGGCGGCAGGAAGCCTGCCAGGAAGAGCCCCATCACCTTGAGGTTGCCGGCTTCGAAAAGCCGCCACGGCTTGAAGTCCGCCAGCACGGCGAGCGGCCAGAGCACTGCGAGTGCGAGCACCAGCGCGGTGGCCCGCTGCCTGGCATGGGGATCGCGAGTCTGCCTCGCAGGACTGCCGGGGTCGCCGGCAAGGCTTACCGGCATCCGGGGCGCACCAGCGGGACGATGTTGGAGCGCCCGCCCTGCAGTTGGTCAGCGGGCAGTGCCCAGGAATCCCCTCCCTGGGTGGGTAATCCCGGCCCTTCGGTTGCATAGAGGTCCTGCAGCATGCTGCGCGTGACCTCCCCGGCAGCGGCGTCGAACACGACCGAGCCCGCACGCATGCCCACAATGCGCGGAAACCATTTCAGGGCCAGGTCGACCGCGTGGAGCGAGGCAACCAGCGTGGCCCCGGTGACCTCGCTGTGCCTGACCAGCTGTCCGACGGCGCCATCGGCAAGCGCAGGGTCCAGAGCCGAGACGGGCTCATCGGCCAGCAGCAGCTCAGGCCGTTGATAAAGGACCCGTGCGATGCCGACGCGCTGCAGCTGACCGCCGGAAAGGCGGTCGCAGCGATCGAAGAGGCGATCCGCGAGGTCGAGCCGGGCCAGCGCGTCGCGGGCGCCGACGATGTCGCTGGGGTACAGCAACGAGCGCATGGCACGGAGAACGCTCCAGCTGCCCAGCCGACCCGCCAGGACCGCCGTGACCACCCGCAGGCGCGGCGGGATCGGCGGGGTCTGGTGCACCATGCCGATCCTCGCGCGATGGCTTCGCAACGACCTGGCGGACAGCTGCCAGGGGCTCGCTCCGAACGTCTCGATCCGCCCTTCGGTGGGCTGCAGCGCGCTGGCCAGCACGCGCAGCAGGGTGGTCTTGCCGGCGCCGGAGGGGCCGATCACCGCCAGACGCTCCCCCTTGGCAGCAGCCAAGGCGACGCCGCCGAGTGCGCGGAGCCCGTTGGCGTGGACCAGGCCGATGTCATCCAGCCTCAAGGAGGCGGCGCCTTCGGGAGCCGGCGGCAGCCCCCTCACTTCACGAGCCCGGACGCCCTGCCCGCCGCTTCGATGCCGTCATAGTTGGCGGACTTGGTCGGGATGAATCGGGACGCACGCTGCAGCGACAGGATCTCCCGATGTGAGGGATCGGCCGGATCGAGCTTGAGGAAGGCTTGCGTAAGCTGCTTCACGAGCGCGGCATCCAGCCCCGGGCGCACCGTCCAGTTGTAGTCGTAGTATGGCGGGGTGGTCGCCAGCACGCGGACTCGGGCCGCATTCGGATTGCCGGACTCGATCAACTTGTCCATTACCGAGGCATTGAGCACACCGGCATCGGCCCGGCCTGACGCCACGAACGCAACCGTTGCGTCGTGGGCGCCCGAAAAGGCGACGCTCCTGAAGTCCTTGTCGGCGTCGATGCCGTCGCGCATCAGGAAATGGCGGGGCATCAGGTGGCCCGACGTGCTCGACGGCGATCCGAACGCAAAGGTCTTGCCTTTCAGGTCGGCGAGCGTCCTGGCGGGGCTGTCGACGGGCACGATAAACTTGCTGGTGAACTTCTCGTCCTCCTCTCGCTGAACGATCGGCACCGCGCCGCCCGCTGTGCGCAACCGGGCCTGTACGAAGGTGAAGCCGCCCAGCCAGGCCAGGTCGATCTTGCCGCTGCCCAGACCTTCCACGACCGCGGCGTAATCGGTGACCGGCGTGAATTGCACCGCCAGGCCGGTTTCTTTCTGCAGGTAGTCGCCCAGTGGCTTGAACTTGCGTTGCAGCTCTGTGGGCGCCTCGTCGGGAATCGCCGAGACGCGCAGGACGGTGGTCTGGGCGAGCGCGGGGAGTGGAATCGAACCGAGCAGCAACAGGGCGGCGATCAGAGCTCTTGCAACGACAGTGGTCATGGTCGAGATGTTTTCAGGTGGGTCGATGGCAGGTAGCGATTGTGCCGGTTGCAGCCTGTCCCTGCGGTCCGACCGTCCGGAATCCTGCAAAGATATCGCTGCGATGGGCCATGAAGAAGTTGCGGTAGCCGGCATCGTGCAGGCGGGAATGGGTCGCGAAGGCGCCACCGCGCAACTCCCGATGGCTGCCGAACCAGGGGGCCGAATAATCCCTGTAGGGACCGGGGGCAAAGCCGGGGTAAGGCTGGAAGGCGTCAGCGGTCCATTCCCACACGCTGCGGCCCCACCGGAATGCGGCCGGAAATCCGTACCGACCCGCCCCGTCCCTGCCGCTTGCCGCATGCTCCCACTGAGCGGCGGTGGGCAGCGCGCGCGCTGCCCAATGGCAGTAGGCCTCGGCTTCGAAAGCATTCACATGAATCACCGGCTGCGCCGGGTCGAGCACCTGCCACCGGTCGAACCAGCGCGACTCCCACCGCACGTCCGCCATGGCGTTGCGGGTGATGCGGCGCCAGCGTTCCGGGTGGGAGCGATCGGCCTTCGTTCGCCAGCGTCCAGCCTCGCCCGGCCAATAC
>JACCRJ010000600.1 GCA_013813615.1 Lautropia sp.
GAACAGATGGCCGCGCGCCAGGTCGCCTAGGGTGAGGGTAGCCGCGAAGGTCAGGGCGAAGGGCAATGCCTGGATGAGGTGCCGGGTCGGCGGCCGGATCAGCGGCTGGCTCGGTGGCCGGGTCGGTGGCGAGGTCGGCGACCGGGTGAGTGCGGCAGTCGCCCAGACTGCGGCGGCTGGAAACAGCGCCAGGTAGATCGCGAACAGGACCAAGGCGAGCAGGGCGAGCGGCGCCTGCATCTGCCCGTAGGTGTGCATGCTCACGAACAGCCAGCCGACGCCGGCAATGAACCAGCCGAAGCCGAACAGCAGCCCACCGAGGGCGATGAATCCGGGCGTTCGGCCGCTGCGGATCAGGGAGAGGGTGAGTCCCGCAAAACCGACCAGAACGATCAGTTGCGCCCACCAGTTACCCCAGGGGGCGAATGTGACGGCGTGCAGCAGTCCCAACGCGGCGGCGAGAACGAGCGGCCTGAAACCAGACGCCAGCTTCTGCACCTCAGGCATAGGGGTCCGCGATGCCGAAGCGCTTCAGGATCGCCTTCTCCCGTGCTTCCATCCGGCTCGCCTGCTCGTCGTCCTGATGATCGTGCCCGCTGGCGTGGAGCACGCCGTGCACCACCAGGTGCCCCAGGTGCTCGCGTTCACCTTTGCCCTGGGCCGCAGCTTCGGTGCGAACCACCGGCATGCAGATTACGATGTCGGCTTTGACCACCGGCGACAATTCGTAGTCGAAGGTCAGCACGTTGGTGGGGCGATCGCGTTTGCGGAACTGACGGTTGAGGACCCTGCCCTCTGCCGCGCCCACGAAACGCAGCACCAGTTCAGCGTCCGCGGACAGGGCGGACAGGGCGGACGTAACCCAGCGGCGGATCTGCGGCCGCCCGACGGGCAGGTCCCCCGCATCGGGGTCGACCTGGATCTGCAGGCGCAGGCGTGGCATCGGTCTGGCGGCCGTCGGCTGGTCCTGCGGCCGCTAGTGCTTGTCGGCCGAGGCCTTGGTGTTGCGTTCGTAGGCGTCGACGATGCGCGCAACCAGCGGATGCCGCACGACGTCTTCGCTGCCGAAATGGGTGAAGGCGATGCCGCGGACCTTCTTGAGGATGCGCTCTGCCTGCACCAGGCCGCTGGGCTGGTGCTTGGGCAGGTCGATCTGGGTCACGTCGCCGGTGATCACCGCCTTGGAGCCGAAGCCGATCCTGGTGAGAAACATCTTCATCTGCTCCGGCGTCGTGTTCTGCGCCTCGTCGAGGATGATGAAGGAGTTGGTCAGGGTTCGCCCGCGCATGTAGGCCAGCGGCGCGATCTCGATCGATTGGCGCTCGAAAAGCTTGGCGACCCGCTCGTAGCCGATCAGGTCGTTCAACGCGTCGTAGAGCGGCCGCAAGTACGGGTCGACCTTCTGGCTGAGGTCGCCCGGCAGGAAGCCGAGCCGCTCACCCGCTTCCACCGCCGGCCGGGTGAGGATGATCCGCTGTACCGCATCCCGCTCCAGCGCGTCGGCCGCACAGGCGACCGCAAGAAAGGTCTTGCCGGTGCCTGCCGGCCCGATCCCGAAGGTGATGTCGTGCGCGAGGATGTGGTGCAGGTACGCGTGCTGGTTGGGTGACCGGCCTTGCAGGTCGGCCTTGCGGGTGCGCAGGGTCGGCACGCCGGGCTGGACCGAGCCGTTGCCCTTCGCGTCGCCGTTGCCGGACTCGGCCGTGGCGACGCTACCGGAGGCCCGGGCGGAATTTTTCATCTCGAATGCTGTCAATTGGATGTCTTCCCGGGAAAGCGGCACCGACGCCGCCTGGTAGAAGCGTTGCAGCAGGGCGGCCGCTTGCCGCGGAGCCGTGCCCTCGCCTTCGATGGTGAAAGTCTCCCCGCGCCGGGAGATCCGGACTTCGAAGTTGCTTTCGATCAGGCGCAGGTTCTGGTCGACGGCGCCGCAGAGGTTTGCGAGGCGATTGTTGTCGAGTTCAGGCGGAGCGAAGTGGGCGGTAGTCGAACGGGCCAACGCAATCCATTCAGCGAGTTGAGGGAGAACGCATGCCGCAAGGCAGGCGGGGCAGAGCTCAGATGGGCATTCCTTGCCCGATTGCAACAGCTGCCGCATCCCGGGCGCCATCCACGCCCGCGACCGTGGTTCAGCCGGAACGGGCGTGGCAGCCGGCCACTATTCCCGGTTGAGGACCGCCACGCCGTTGATTGTATCGCCGCCGCCGCTGGTGCGTCCGACCGTGTAGCCCACGCCCATGCGGGCAGCCTGGGCTCCGTAGAACCCGCCCTGGACTTCTGCCTGGCAGTTGCTGCTGGCGCATCCCAGGCGGTCTGCCCCGCCCTGGGAGACCACGCCGATGTTGCCGCGGAAGGTGCTGCGGCCGGTCATCTCGATCTGGGTTGCGCCGATCTCCGACAGCCTGCCGGCGCTGTCGGTCTTCGCGCCGTTGCTGAACAGGTGGTAGCGCTCGCCGGAGCCGAAGACCATGTCGCCCTTGAAGGCTACCCGCGTCTGGTGGCCGGCTGCGAACTGGACGAGTCCCTGGCCGGTGAAGGTTCCGGGCGCGACGGCGCCGCTGGCGAACGTCGGCGAGGTGGCCCCGGCCATGGCGTAGTAGGCGGATCCGCTGGTCGGCATGGACGCCGTCGGCACCCCGACCAGGTAATGCATTCCATTGTTGCTGTCGACAGCGAAGTTGCGCTGGAATCCGAACGTGGTCAGCCGAGCCGTCCCGTTGATCCATCTGCCCCAGCTGACGTCGCTGTTGTAGCCGGCGTCGACGACCTGGGCGGTGTTGCGGCCGAGGCAGTACAGGACCGGGCAGAGGCCGATCGATTCCAGCCGGTATTCGCTGTCGAGGGTGACGACCGCGCTTCCCGTCGTGAAGTTGACATCGAACCACGGGGACTGCAGCGTCAGGAGCGCGACGCGGTTGCCACTGTCGAAGCCGGGAACGAGGATGGGCGCGCCGCCGGTTGCACCGCCGCCGGCTGCGCCGCCGCCAGTGCTCCCGCCGCCTGTATCGCCGCCACCGCCGGTATTGCCACCTCCGACAGAGCTACCGCCGGTGTTGCCACCACCCCCAGTGCCACCGCCGGGATCACCGCCGCCGGTGTTGCCACCGCCCGCGTTGCCGCCACCCATTCCGCCGGTGTCGGTGCTTCCTGACGCTTCGGTCCCTGCTCTCGTGCCGCTGCCTGCGCTGCCGCCAGCGCCATTGGAACCGCCGCCCGGCAAGCCCCCTGGGCTTGCAGCGCCGACTGCCCCGATCGCGACCGGCAAGCCGGCCGTATCGCGCTGGGTGTTGGTGCCGGTGGCGTCGCCTACGGGCGGCGGCATCGCGCCGGCGCCGGAAGGCGGGAGGCCTGCCACGAGCACGCCTCCGGTTGCAGCTCTGCCGGAGAGGCCGCCGGTTAGCGAGGTCGAAGCGAGGGGGGCGGTGGGCCGATCGAAGGCCACCGTGGCCACCGGTTCATTCTTGCCGGCGCTCCATTGCGCAACCAGCTCGGGGGGCATACCCTCGCCAGTGTTCGGCAGGGTCGGTTGGGCCGGCCTGCCGGTATCCTCCGCGGTCTCGTTCTCGTCGCCGGTCAGTGCGTTGGCGGGAGTCGCTCCGACCGGCGATTGCTTCGAGCCACGCGTGCGGGCGTTCATGGCGGCTGACACGTCCAGGCCGGAGCCCCCCGCGGCGCGTTCGACGGCCGCGGGCGCGAGGCTGGCGACTCGCGTGGTGGAAGCCGGGTTGGCCGGGTCGACGGAGGCGGGCGCGGTGCTCATGGTCGGCCGATCGGAAGTCGGCACCGGCGAGCGCGAGGGATCCGCGACATAGGTTGCGCCACCGGCCGGCACTTCGATCGAACCGGCCTGGTTGTACACGACGACCCGGCCTGCACTCACGGCGACCCGCAGCCCGGCCGTGCGGCCGGGGTAGCAGGCAGGAGTACAGACTGTCTCTTCGACCAGGAACTCGGTGCCGCGGATGCCGATCGTCGCTGTCGGCGTAGTCATCCGGTAGTCCGCGGGGTCCCGTTTGCCGACCGCCCCCGAGATGGTGCGGAGTGCGCCGCGAACCAGCGAGAAGAAACCCCGCTGCTGTTCCAGGTCGAAGCGGTAGCCGTCGATACGGAATTCGCTTTGCGGCTGCAGGGAGACCAGCGAGCCGTCGCTGAATCGCAGCTGAAGGCGGCCGGTGGTGCCGGTGACCAGGATATCGCCCGGAAGGACCGGCGCGCCGTTCACCGGAACCAGCGTCCGGACCGGCTGCCCGGGAACCGCCCGCTGCAGCTGGACTTCGCCGGCGACCAGGATCAGCCTGACGTCATTGGCCCAGGCGCTGCCGGCGAAGAGGAACCCCCCGAGAAGCACGCAGCAGAGGGCGAGCAGCGGCGAGCGTCGCGACCTTGTCGTAGACACACCGGCCGGCAATGGCTCGGAGCAGCCGTTCGCACCGGCGGAATCGACCGCCCATGCCGCCAG
>JACCRJ010000620.1 GCA_013813615.1 Lautropia sp.
CATCTTGGCCCAGACGTCCTTGTTGATGACCATCTCCATGGGCGCCGTCGGCTGATGTACACCCGGGTAGATGAGGTACTTGGCGATCTTGTGGAAGCCCATCGAGATGTTTTCCCATAGCGTGCCCCACTCGACCGCATCGATGGCGCCGCGCTCCAGCATCGGGTAAACGTCCGCGCCTGCCGTGGTGACCGGTGCCGCGCCCAGGTCCCGCGACATCTCCAGCCAGGCGCCGGCGGTGCGGATCTTTAGTCCCTTGAGGTCGGCCAGCGACTTGACCGGCTTGCGGGAATGCACGAAGACTTCCGCGGTCCGGATGAAGAGCGGCATCGAGACCAGTTCGTCGCTTTCCATTCGGTACTTGCGCTGGAGTTCTTTGCCGCCGCCCTGGTAGATCCAGTGCAGCATCCGCTCAGTGTCGAACGTGCCGGCATAGCCGCCGAAAAGCACGGTGGTGGGGTCCTTGCCCCAGTCCCAGCCCATCCAGGTGTGGCCGACTTCCGCCAGGCCGTTGCGGACGGTGTCCGGTACCTTCAACGCGTTGCCGAGCGCGCCGCCCGGGAAGGTCTGGATCTTGAAGCGGCCGCCGGAGAGCAACGCCATTCGCTCGGCAAATGCCTTGGCGCCGATGTCCATCAAGGGCCCGCCGGGCCAACCGGTGGCCATCTTCCAGTTGTAGCTGGGGCCGGCGGACTGCGCCTGCGCCAGGGTCGTGCCGCCGAGGGCAAGCGTTCCCGCCGTACCGGCGCGAATGAAGTCGCGTTTGTTCATCGAGTCTCCTCCAGTTTTCACCGGTCCGTATGGACGGGCGTCCTGCTCACATCGCCCCGCGCCTGTGGCCGGCCGGTCGACGATTGATACCTCAACCGCACATCATTGATATATCAGCGCTGCACGATAGGTTATCTTCGCCGGCCCTGTCAAGAAAATCCCGCGCTCGCCGCCGAAATCGTCCGGGGAAATCGATCGGCTACACTTGCCGCGAATCGCCGCCAGGGGGCGGCCGGCGGAGCGGCTCGTGCTGATTGTCTGTCTCGACCTCGAAGGTGTGCTGGTCCCGGAAGTCTGGGTGGAGTTCGCCCGGCGCAGCGGCATCGACAGCCTGACCCGCACCACCCGCGACGAGCCGGACTACGACAAGCTGATGCGCTTCCGGCTGCAGACGCTCACCGAGCATGGCATGAAGATCGGGGACATTCAGCGGGTGATTCAGGACATGTCGCCGCTGCCGGGCGCCAGCAGCTTCCTGGATGAGCTGCGGGCCACGTACCAGGTCGTGATCCTCTCCGACACCTTCTACGAGTTCGCGCGGCCGCTGATGGAGCGGCTGGCGCTACCGACGCTCTTCTGCCATTCACTGGTGGTCGCCGGCAACGGCGCCGTCACCGGATACAAGCTGCGCATGCCGGACCAGAAGCGTGCCGCGGTCGAAGCCTTCAAGTCGCTCGCCTTCGACGTGGTTGCCGCCGGCGACTCGTACAACGACACCGCGATGCTCGGCGCCGCCGACGCCGGCTTCTTCATTCATCCGCCCCCGGCGATCGCCGCGCAGTTTCCGCAATTTCCGGTCGCGAAGGACTACGCGGCGTTGCGGGCGGCCATCGACGGGGTCGCGGCCAGGCTGGCCTTGCGGGAGCCCGCGCAACGCGGGGGTTAAACTCCACTCAACGTGGAGGTTCCCATTGGATTCAGCCGATGCCACCGTCGAAGGCGCGCCCGACCACTCCGATGACCGCATGGTCGATAGCGTCCTGGAATGGACCCGCGCCGAATGTGAGCGCCTCGACCGGGACGATCCCCTGTCTGTGCATCGGTTGCAGTTCAGCCTGCCGCCCGGCCTGATCTACCTCGACGGCAACTCGCTCGGGCCCCTGCCGGCCGGCACCGCGGCCCGCATCGCGACTGCGGTCTCCCAGGAGTGGGGCGAGGGACTGATCGGCAGCTGGAACAGCGCGGGCTGGATCGGCCTGCCGCAGCGGGTCGGCGCGAAGATCGCCGCGCTCGTCGGCGCTCACGACGACGAGGTCGTCGCGGCCGACTCCACGTCGGTGAACCTGTTCAAGGTTCTCGCGGCGGCACTGCAGCTTCGTCCGGATCGGCGCGTCATCCTCTCCGAGCGGGGCAACTTCCCGACCGACCTGTACATCGCCCAGGGGCTGATCGGGATGCTGGGCAAGGGCTACCGCCTGGAACTCGCCGAGCGGGAGGATCTGGAGCGCCTGCTGTCGCCGGAGGAACTCGGGCTGGATGTCGCGGTGGCGATGCTGACGCAGGTCGACTATCGCGACGGCTCTCGGCTGGACATGGCGCGGGTGACCGCACAGGTCCATGAGGCAGGGGGCGTGGTCGTCTGGGATCTCGCGCATTCGGCCGGCGCGTTCCCGGTGGCCTTGAACGCGGCGAAGGCGGACTTCGCGGTCGGCTGCGGCTACAAGTACCTGAACGGCGGACCGGGTGCGCCCGCCTTTCTTTATGTCGCGCGGGAACACCAGTCTCGCCTGCACCAGCCGCTGTCCGGCTGGATGGGGCATGCGCATCCTTTCGATTTCGCCCAGGAGTACGCGCCGGAGCCGGGGATCTCCCGCTACCTCTGCGGCACGCCGCCGGTGCTGGCGCTGACCGCGCTGGACGAAGGGCTCGACACGGTCCTTGCCGCCCAGCCCCACGGTGGCCTGGCGGCGCTGGAAGCGAAGGCTGCGAGGCTGACCGAGTGCTTCATCGACCTGGTCGAAGACGGCTGCTCGGAGTACGGCATGACGCTGGTGACGCCGCGCGAGGCGCAGCGCCGCGGCAACCAGGTCAGCTTCGCGATGGAGGCCGGGGACCAGGCATACGCGGTGGTGCAGGCCCTGATCGCCCGCGGCGTCGTCGGCGACTTTCGAGCACCCAACATCCTGCGGTTCGGTTTCGCGCCGCTCTACCTGCGCCTGGTCGACGCCTGGGATGCGGCCGAACATGTGGCGGAGGTCCTGCAGACGCGCGAATGGGACCAGCCCCGCTTCCTGCGGCGGCACGCGGTGACATGAGCGGCGAAGACGAATTCAAGGGCGCGCGCCTTGACTACGCCGGCACGATGACCTATGGCGACTACCTGCAGCTGGACGCGCTCCTGGACGCGCAGCATCCTCGGTCGCCCGACCACAACGAGATGCTGTTCATCATCCAGCACCAGACCAGCGAGCTGTGGATCAAGCTGATGCTGCAGGAATTGCGCGCCGCCCGCGAGCGGCTGCGCAACGACGAGCTCCCGCCGGCCTTCAAGATGCTGGCGCGGGTCTCGCGGATCATGGAGCAGCTGGTCCACGCCTGGGATGTCCTCTCGACCCTGACGCCCTCGGAGTATTCTGCGCTGCGCCCCTACCTCGGCTCCTCCTCCGGCTTCCAGTCGTACCAGTACCGGGAGCTGGAGTTCATCCTCGGCAACAAACAGCCGGTGATGCTCAAGCCGCATGAGCACCGCACGGAGCTGCACGCCCGCGTGCTGCAAGCGCTGCAGGCTCCTTCGCTTTACGACGAGGCGATCCGGTTGCTGGTGCGCAAGGGTTTTATCATCGACGCTGAAGACGCCGAGCGGGACTGGTCCGAACCGCGGCCATTTTCGGATTCGCTGACCCGCGCGTGGCTGCAGGTCTACCGCGAGCCGGAGAGCCACTGGGACCTCTATCAGCTTGCCGAGGAGTTCGTGGACCTGGAGGATTCATTCCGCCAATGGCGCTTCCGCCACGTCACGACGGTTGAGCGGATCATCGGCTTCAAACCGGGCACCGGCGGCACGGCAGGCGTCGCGTACCTGCGCAAGATGCTGGACGTCGTGCTGTTTCCGGAGCTCTGGAAAGTGCGCACGGACCTCTAGGACCTGGAGCAGTGGAATTCCCGCGATGAGTCAAACCGGCGGCCGCCCGAGGCTGGCGGGCGGCGCGAATCCGCCCGCAGCCGCTTGCGATATCCGTTCGGCAGGCGCATGCTTTTCTGCCGCTGACCCTTACGTGGTGATCGCAATGACAAGGCTCGTGCTTTTGTTCTCGCTCCTGGTCCTCGCGCACTCGGCGCAGGCCGCGGACCTCGAAGCGGGCCGGTCCCGCGCGACAGCTGTCTGCGCGGCCTGCCACGGCGCGAACGGCGTGAGCGTGAGCGACGCCATCCCGAACCTGGCAGGGCAGAAGGCGGTTTATCTGGAAACGCAGCTCAAGGCCATGAAGGAGGGGGCACGCAAGAGCCCGATCATGAACGCGATCGCCAGCCAGCTGAGCCCGCCGGACATCGCGGACGTTGCCGCGTATTTTTCGTCCCAGCCCGGCGCCACCGCCGCGGCGAAGTCTGAGTTCCTGCCTGGCCTGGTCAAGACCGGCGTCACCTTCCCGGAGGATTACCAGCGCACCTTCACCAAGTACCACACGATCAATTTTCCGGCGACCCGGCAGGTGCGGTACTACTACGCCAACAAGACGGCGCTGCAGGCCGCGCAGCAGGGCCGGTCGCTGCCCGACGGCTCCTATCTCTTCGCGGAAGTTCATTCCGCCAAGCTGGACGCAGACAAGAGTCCGGTCATGGGAGGCGACGGTTTTTACGTGGCGGATCAGTTGCTGTTTCACACCGCCATGGCGCGCGATGCCGGATGGGGCAAGGACATTCCGGAGATGCTGCGCAACGAGGACTGGAATTACGCCGTGTTCACGACTTCGCGACAGCCGCGGCCGGCGAATCAGGCGGAATGCCTGGCCTGTCACAAGCCGCTGGACAAAACCAGCTTCACCTTCACACTCGAGCAGCTCAAGTCGGGTCCCAAGCCGCAATAGCTGCGGCGGACGAACTGACGCACCGCTGCGGTGCGCATAGCCGCTTCGAGGGGTAAGATAGCGGCCTCATATACCGGGGGCGACTGTCAGTGCGGCGCCCGACACCGCGCCCGACCGATGCCCGCCACCGCCGCAGCCGACTCTCCCACCGCTTGGTTCAGGCTCGCCGCCTCTGTCGCCCTGATGATCCTCGGCGGCTGCGGCATGTATGTGGTCGTGGTTGTCCTGCCGACGGTACAGGCCGAGTTCGGCGTCGCCCGCGGTGATGCGTCGCTGCCATACACGCTGACCATGGTCGGCTTCGGCCTCGGCAGCCTGCTGATGGGCAGGCTCGCCGATCGCTTCGGTGTGATGGTGTCGATGTTCCTCGGCGTGTTCTGCCTCTCCGCCGGCTTCATCCTCGCCGGGATGTCGCCGAACCTGTTGCAGTTCGCGCTGATCCACGGCATCCTCATCGGCATGCTGGGGAGCTCGGCGACGTTTGCCCCGCTGATCGCCGACACCTCCCTCTGGTTCGACCGTCGGCGCGGCATCGCGGTCGGGATATGCGCCGCCGGCAACTATATCGGTGGTACCCTCTGGCCGCCGGTCGTGCAGCACTTCGTCGAGAGCATCGGCTGGCGCCAGACCTACTTCGGCATCGGCGTCTTCTGTTTCGTCACGATGCTGCCGCTCGCGCTGCGACTGCGCCAAAGGCCACCGGCGCTTGGAGCAGCCAGGCCGGCTTCGACGCTGGAGTCGACGCCTGCGGTGGCGGTTGCGGCTGAGCCGGCGGTTGTGCTCGGGGCGGAACCGGCAATGGCACGGCAACGGGCGGCGATGGCGCTGGTCGCGTCCAATACGGCGCGCAGCCGTCCGCTCGGATTCTCGCCCGGCCTGCTGCAGACCCTGCTGTGCATCGCCGGCGTCGCCTGTTGCGTGGCGATGTCGATGCCGCAGGTCCACATCGTCGCCTATTGCAGCGACCTCGGATACGGCGCGGCCCGCGGCGCGCAAATGCT
>JACCRJ010000622.1 GCA_013813615.1 Lautropia sp.
GCGTCGCGTTGAAGGCGCTGGACATGGCGCCCATCGCGTCGAACAGGAGGGCCATGCCCCAGCTCAACTCCTCGCCGCCGCCGGCGAACATCACGTCCTGCAGGCCGAACGCGATCTGCTGGGATGCCGCACCGATGCAATGCGCCGACGTGCTGCAGGCCGAGGTGATGGAGTAGTTGATGCCACGGATGCCGAAATTGGTCGACAGGCAGGCCGAGACGGTCGAGCTCATGCAGCGGGTCACCTGGTACGGCCCGACCCGGCGGATGCCCCGCTGCCTCAGCGTATCCGCGGCCTCGATCTGGTTGGCCGGCGACCCGCCGCCGGAGCCCATGATCAGGCCGGTCCGCGGATGGGAAACCTGACCCGGCCCGAGTCCGGCTTCGGCGATCGCGTTGGTGAGCGCCACATGTGCGTAAGCCGCCGCGTCGCCCATGAAGCGCAGCTGCTTGCGGTCGATGCTCGATTCGAGATCGATCCGGGGCACGCCGGCCACCTGGCTGCGCAGCCCCATCTCCGCAAACTGCGGCATCGCGCGGATGCCCGAGCGGCTTTCCCGCAACGACGCCGTAACCGTCTCGTCGTCGTTGCCGATGCAGGACACGATCCCGGCACCGGTGATGACTACCCGCTTCATGCCGTTACCCCGCTGCCGATTTCTTCCGTCGCAACGATGTCCTCCTTCAGAGCGGAAGCGTCGTCCGCCATTTCCCGCTTGAACAGGCCCACCCGAAGGTCGCTCGCGACGTAGATCTCGCGGCCGTCGACCAGCATCCGCGCATCCCCGATCGCCATGACCAGCCTGCGCTTGATGACCCGCTTGATGTCGATCTCGTAGGTCACGAGCCGGGCCTGCGGCCCGACTTCGCCCGAAAATTTGACCTCGCCTGCGCCCAGTGCGCGCCCGCGTCCCGGCAGCCGCAGCCAGGTCAGGTAGAAGCCGATCAGCTGCCACATCGCATCCAGCCCCAGGCAGCCCGGCATGACCGGATCGCCGATGAAGTGGCAGCCGAAAAACCAGAGGTCCGGCCGGACGTCCAGTTCCGCGCGGATGCTTCCCAGTCCGTTGGCGCCGCCGTCGCCGTCGATGTGGGTGATGCGGTCGAACATCAGCATGGGGGGAAGTGGCAGGCGGCCGCTATCCGGGCCGAACAGCCTGCCCTCGCCGGAGGCGATGAGTTGCTCGTAGGAGAAGGAATCAGCCATGGAATCAGCCATTTGTGGGATCAGCCGGAAATCGGCAGTCCCGATGATAGACGGTGTGGCGGGGACCCTGCTCCGTAGCCCGGCACCGGACCGGCGCACGGCGCGGCAAACCGGGCACGGGGCGTGGCGCATGAGAAACTACGGAAATGAGCGATGTCATCCGCCCCTTGAGCTGTGGCAATAAACTGGTTTCGGTTGCTCCGATGATGGAGTGGACGGACCGGCATTGCCGCACCTTCCATCGCGCGCTCTCCCGCAAGGCCTGGCTATATACGGAGATGGTCACCACCCAGGCGATCCTGCACGGCAATCTGGAGCGGCTGCTGGGCCGCGGCGACGAGGGGGAGCGGGTGGTACTGCAGCTGGGCGGCAACGACCCGGCGGCGCTCGCGCAGTGTGCGCGGCTCGCGCAAACCTTCGGCTACCAGGCAGTGAACCTGAACTGCGGTTGCCCCAGCGACAGGGTGCTGCAGGGCGCTTTCGGCGCCTGCCTGATGGCGCGCCCTTCGCTCGTTGCCGAGGGTATCGCCGCCATGAAGGACGCCGTGTCCATACCGGTCACCGTCAAGCACCGGATCGGCCTCGACCATGTCGAGGACTATGCGTTCGTGCGGGATTTTATCGGGACCGTCGGGCAGGCGGGCTGCTCGCATTTCATCGTGCATGCGCGCAATGCCTGGCTCGACGGCTTGAGTCCCAAGGAGAACCGGGAGATACCGCCGCTGCGACCGGAAGTCGTCTACCGGCTTGCGAAAGACTTCCCGGCGTATTCCTTCGAGATCAACGGCGGACTGCAGACGCTGGCGCAGGGGCTGGAGGCAGCCAGCGGGCTCGCCGGGGCGATGTTCGGCCGCGCGGCCTATCACCAGCCCTACCTGCTGACGGAGGTCGACAGCACGCCCGCCGTCAGCCGCAGCGAGGTGGTCGAAGCCATGGTTGCATATCTAGTCGCCCAGCGCGCGGCAGGCGTGGAGGTCCGCCATCTCGCCCGCCACATGCTGGGCCTCTATCACGGCGAGCCGGCGGCGCGCCGCTGGCGCAGGATGCTGAGCGACAGCGAACTGCTCGCGGCCAATGATCCCGGCCTGTTGCTGGGAGCGCGGGATGCCCTCGAAACGGCCGCCCGCCGCGGCCTTGCCGAAGCAGCCTGAGCCTCGCCGGCCTGCGATGTCAGCCGACGATCCCTGATTCCGGCGCCCGCCCGGCCGCGTGCCGGCGCAGCTGCACGTAGCGCATGATCGCCAGGTAGATCGCCAGCGCCAGCGCTGTCTCCACCCAGCCGAGGATCGCCGAGCGGCCGCCATCGCTCATCCCACGCACGACGCCTTCGCAGAGGTAGGCCAGGATCAGCATCGACCACAGCTGGTAGTGCCGCACGCGCCCCTTCCAGAACGCCGGCAGCGCCAGCACGAGCGGCAGCACCTTGAAGACCAGCAACGAGCCGCCCGGTCTTAACGGTGCGAGAAAGGTCTCCCAGGCGATGCCCAGCAGGATCAACGCCGCGGTCAGGCCCACGGCGGTGAGGCGCAGCCTTGCGATGGCGGCTTCCGGGACGGCCAGGCTCGGCGGCGTGTCCATCGGCTCAGGTGGCCGCGGCAGCGTCCTTCGCTATCACCCCGGGCAGCCAATCCCGCAGCGCAGCCAGCGTTTCGTCGGGATGCTCCGCCATGAGATTGTGTCCACTTCCGGCTACGGTGACGACGGTCACGGCCGCTCCGGCGGCGCGCGCCGCGGCGATCGCCTGGCCGGCGGCCTTCGGCGGCGTCATCAGGTCCCGTGCGGCGAGCAGGAACAGCACCGGCATCGACAGCGCCGCCACCCGCTGCAGGCCGGCGGCATAAGCGTTGCAGGCCGCGAAATCCGTGTGCAGCACGCCCGGCTTCTGGCGCTCCATCAGTCGACGGCTCTGGACATAGGTGGAGAATCCGGGGCCGGGGCTGCCGGGGCGATGGTTGATGCCGGCGCTCGACCAGAAGTTGATCATGTCGAAGGCCCGGTCCTCGTCGCTGCGAGCGGCCTCCAGCAGCGCCTCCGAGACGCGCATCGGGATCGCGGTCGACACCAGGCCGATGGCCCTGAGCCATGGCGGCCGCGACACCGTGGCCTCCAGCGCGACCAGCGAACCCATGCTGTGGC
>JACCRJ010000663.1 GCA_013813615.1 Lautropia sp.
AGTGCATCCAGCGCCGTGCCCGCGGCGTCCTCGTCGGCAGTGACGATCGCCGCCGCGACGTTGGCGTGCAGGCGGGCGGTTTCCGGCATGTCGGCCGCCTGCCGGTAGTGCAGGTACCAGAAGCGCCGCGACAGGCCGTGCATCAGCCCGATCGCGCCGGCCGCGAACTCGTTGCGGGCAGCCTGCAGGCTGAGGTCGTTGAAGCGCTTGTCGGCGCGCAGGAAGGTGCGCGAGTCGTTCTTGGCCGCGGCTCGGCCGAAGGTCTCGGCCAGCTGCCGGAATTCCTCGCGCTCGTCGGGTGTCGCCCGGCGCGCGGCGCAGCGGACGATCAGTCGTTCGACTTCGCGGCGGGTCTCCAGCAGTCGCAGCTGCTTCTTGACATCGATCTCCGAGACCAGGTTGCCCCGCTGGGGCAGCACGATCACCAGGTGCTCGCGCGCGAGTCGCTGCAGAGCTTCCCGGATCGGTGTGCGGCCGATGCCGAGGCGTTCGGACAGCATCGCCTCGGACACGGCGACGCCAGGCCGAAGCTGCAGCGTGACGATCAGTTCCTCCAGCCGAGCGTAGGCCTCGTCGGTGAGCGAACGCACGCCATTGCGGTGCCGCTTCGCGGCAGCAATGACGGGCGCTGACTGTGCGGGCAGCACCGGTGCCGGCGCGGGCGCGGCGCCCGTCGGCACCCGGGCCCGCGCTGCCTTCAAGCCAGCACCCGGCGCTCGTCGTCCGTCAATTGTGGCCCGTCCAGCGTCACCCGTGAGTCGTCGGCCCGGAACCGCTGGATGATCGGCGCGAGCTCTTTCTTGACGTGCCGGTTGCTGTAGCCGTTGAACAACTGGCCCACCAGCCCGCGCCGCAGGTCCGAGGTGCCCATGAACCAGTCCGCGATCGGGAAGGTGAGGTTCATGTTGTAGTGCATCATGATCCCCTGGTTGTGGTGGGCGGTGTGATGCCGGCGGATGGTGTTGATGAACGGCATGTTGCGCACGAAGGCATTGTCCTTGACGTGGCAGCAGTAGTGGAAGGCCTCGTAGACCAGGTACTGGCCGACCATCGTGATGAAGAGGATGTAGCCCGCGTTCGGATTGATCAGTTGCGACGTCACGAAGCCCAGCCCGAGGCCGCCTACGCCCAGCACCGCCAGCACGCGCCAGGGGAAGAATACGATCCGGAACTCCTTGACGGTATCGATCGTCGGCTCGTTGTCGGTGAAGTACTGGTGGTGCTGGCGGGTGTGCCGATCGTAGATGGCGCGCAGCGCGAACACATCCACCTTGCGGTGCATGACGTACTTGTGCATTGCCCATTCCACCAGGTTCCCCGCCAGGAACACCGGGACGGCGATCAGCCACTCCCAGCGCGCGTCCTGCAACTGCGAGAGGCAGTAGTAGATCGCACCCAGGCCGGCCGCGTAGATGACCCCGATGTGCAGCAGGCCGCTGTACATCGGGCTGATCTCGGACTGGTATTTTTCCCGGAATCGCCGCTGGCGTTCGCTTATCATAGGAGGGCTCCTTTTTCCGGGCACAGCGCCCGTAACACACAACTAATATGTTAGATGCTGCGTCCCGCAGCGTCAAGGCAAGACCCCGCGGCCACTGCGGAACTACAGGGCGTGCCGTTACATCATGCCGCCCGGGCTGCCGGCCTGGGGCGAGCCCTGCGTCGCCTGTTCGCGCTGCTGCAGCGCGAAGATCGAACTGTACCCACCCGACCAGTCCGGCGGCAGCAGGCACGGGCTCGGATCGTGATGCGCGAATGTCGCCGGACGTCCGCGGACGATGACCTGGTCGAAGCGCGAGCGAAGCGGATTGACCGTGTACGGAAAGGCGTCGGCCGATGAGAAGGTGTTGAGCAGCAGCGGCCGCCCCAGGTCCGACATGTTCTTCGGCGAACTGTGCAGGGTTCTGCAGTTGTGCAGGGTCAGGGAGCCGGCCGGACCCGTCAGGTACGCGGCGCGCGACAGGTCGAGCTTTTCGAGGTCCTGCTGACCCAGACAGCCGGTCCAGCGGCCGTCCTCGCCGTACTGCGAGAGCATCGGCTCGATCAGGTGG
>JACCRJ010000678.1 GCA_013813615.1 Lautropia sp.
GTGCCGAGGACCAGGGCCAGCACACAGCGCGCGCCGGCCGCGGCGCCGTCGGCCGCTTCCGACATCGCCAGGCAGTTGGCGTCGTTCTGGATGCGGACTGCTCGCCCTAGCGCCGCCTGGAGGTCCTCCCGCAGCGGCCTGCCGTTGAGCCAGACGGAGTTGGCATTCTTTACCTTGCCGTCGGCCGGCGAGATCGCGCCGGGAATGCCGACGCCGACGCTGCCGGTTGCACCCACCAGCCGTTCCGCCGTGGCCACCAGCCGCACGATGGTTGCCACCGTCGCCGGGTAGTCGCCGCGCGGCGTCTCGACCCGGCGGCGGAGGAGCAAACCGCCGCCGGCGTCGAGCACCGCGATTTCGGTCTTGGTGCCGCCGAGGTCGATCCCGATCCGCAGACGGCGGCCATCCCGGCCCTGCAGGCCTTCCGAAGATGCTTTTTTCCGGGTCAAGGGGAGTCCGGGCAGCGACAGGGCCCTCATTATGATGAATCGGGTCAGATGCAGGGCCCGACTCGCGTTTTCCCCATTTGCGCTGCATCCAACGGCGGTCGAGTATCCGGGGTGGGCCGCACAAGCTGGCGGCCTGTTCGTCATCGGAATACGGCAACCCATACACGGATCAACATGAGACGGTCATGAAACGAAAGCTGACGGCATGGGTGGCGGGAGGGCTTGTTCCGATGCTCCTCGCCCCTGGCCTTGCAAATGCGCAGGTATCCGATGGCGCGGTCAAGATCGGCGTGCTGAACGACATGTCCAGCCTGTATGCCGATATCGCCGGTCCCGGCTCGCTGCTCGCAGCGCAGATGGCTGTCGAAGACTTCGGCGCGACCGGCAAGGGGATGAAGGTGGAGGTGATCTCCGCCGACCATCAGAACAAGCCGGACGTGGGCGCCAGCATCGCGCGCCAGTGGTACGACACCGACCGGGTCGACGTGATCGTCGACGTGCCGACCTCGTCGGTGGCGCTGGCCGTCAGCGAAATCACCCGTGACAAGAAGAAGGCGTTCCTGAATTCCGGCGCCGCCACGTCCGCCCTGACCGGCAAGGACTGCTCGCCGAATACCATCCACTGGACGTACGACACCTGGATGCTGGCCAACGGCACCGGCAGCGCCATCGTCAAGGCCGGCGTCTACGCCGCCGTCCTGCACTACCTGAAGGCGATCGACGCCGGCAAGACCGACGACGGCACGAAGACGATCGCCAAGATGAAGGAACTGCCGACGGACGATCCGCTGTTCGGCAAGGGCACGATCCGCGTGGACGGCCGCAAGATCCACCCGGCCTACCTGTTCGAAGTGAAGAAGCCGGCGGAATCGAAGGGCCCGTACGACTACTACAAGCTGCGCACGACGATCCCGGCCGACCAGGCGTTCCGGCCGCTGGCCGCTGGCAACTGTCCGATCGCCAAGTAGCGGCGACCCCGCAACCCGGGCCTGACAGGTGCGGCCCGGCGCGGAGCCGAGCAGGGGCGGCCGAGGCAAGCGACCGCCGGGATCGGCCGCGAAGCCAGCGGCCGCGACTCACGTTTTCCCCGATGGGCTCGCGGTGCTGCAGTTGCAATAATCGGCCCGGATCTTGGAACCGATAGGCATGGCCAACGACAACTGCATTCTAGAAACAACCGGGCTGATCAAGGAATTCAAGGGTTTCAGGGCGGTGAACGATGTGAACCTGCGGGTCCAGCGGGGTCACATCCATGCATTGATCGGCCCGAACGGCGCTGGCAAGACAACGGTCTTCAACCTGCTGACCAAGTTCCTGATACCCACGGCCGGCAGGATCCTCTATAACGGCCACGACATCACCACCGAGAAACCGGCGCAGGTGGCCCGGCGCGGCATCGTCAGGTCGTTCCAGATCTCGGCGACGTTCCCGTACCTGACGGTGCTGGACAATGTCCGCCTCGGGTTGCAGCGCGCCACCGGCGTTTCCTATCACTTCTGGAAGCCCGCCCGGTCGCTGGACCGGTTGAACGACCGTGCGATGGAGTTGCTGGAGACGGTCGGCCTGAGCGGTTTCGCCGACACGATGACGGTGGAGCTGGCCTACGGCCGCAAGCGCGCACTGGAGATCGCCACCACGCTCGCGACCGAGCCGGAGCTGATGCTCCTGGACGAGCCCACGCAGGGCATGGGCCACGAGGACGTTGAACGGGTCACGCAGCTGATCAAGAAGGTCTCCGCCAACCGCACGGTGCTGATGGTGGAGCACAACATGAACGTAGTCGCCAGCATCGCCGACAAGATCAGCGTCCTGCAGCGCGGCCAGGTGATCGCGGAAGGTCCCTACCAGACCGTCTCGACCAATCCGCAGGTGCTGGAAGCCTACATGGGCAGCGCCGACGAAACGCTGGCGGGGCACTGAATGGACGAGTTCCTGCGCCTGTCCAACGTCCATGCGTATTATGGCGAATCGCATATCCTGCATGGTGTCGATCTGACGGTCCGTCGGGGCGAGGTCGTCACCCTGCTCGGGCGCAACGGCGCCGGGCGGACCACCACTCTCAAGGCGATTCTGGGCCTGGTCGGCCGGCGCACCGGATCGATCCTGATCAACGGCGCCGAATCGGTGAAGATGGCGCCGCACCGGATCGCCCGTCTCGGCATCGGTTACTGTCCGGAGGAGCGGGGCATCTTCGCCAGCCTGAGCTGCGAGGAGAACCTGAAGCTGCCTCCGGAACTGGTGGACGGCGGGATGGAGATCGACGAGATCTACAAGCTCTTTCCCAATCTGTATGAACGGCGCGCCAGCCCCGGCACACGGCTCTCCGGCGGCGAGCAGCAGATGCTGGCGGTCGCGCGCATCCTCAGGACCGGCGCCCGGCTGCTGCTGCTCGACGAGATATCGGAGGGGCTGGCGCCGGTGATCGTGCAGACCCTGGCGCGAACGGTGCGGATGCTGCGGGAGAAGGGCTTCACGATCGTGATGGTCGAGCAGAACTTCCGCTTCGCTGCGCCCCTGGCGGACCAGTTCTACGTCATGGAGCACGGCAGGATCGTCGAGCAGTTCCAGGCCGGCGAACTCCAGGGCAAGATGGACATGCTGCATGAATTTCTCGGGGTCTGACGGCCAGTTGCGCCGGTCGGCCCTCGTCCCACGATTTAATTCGAAAACAAACAGGAGCACATCAATGAAACGGAAACTTTCGGCCTTGCTGGTGGCCGGCGCACTGGCCTCCCTCGCTGCCGCACCCGGCGCCGCCAACGCACAGGTCTCGGACGGCGTGATCAAGATCGGCGTGATGAACGACATGTCCGGTCTCTATGCCGACCTGGGCGGCCAGGGTTCGGTGCTGGCAGCACGGATGGCGGTCGAGGACTTCGGCGCGTCGGGCAAGGGCATGAAGGTCGAGATCATCTCGGCGGACCACCAGAACAAGCCGGACGTCGGCTCCAGCATCGCGCGCCAGTGGTTCGACACCGATCAGGTCGACGTGATCGTCGACGTGCCGACCTCGTCGGTCGCGCTGGCGGTGAACCAGATCGCCAAGGAGAAGAAGAAGGCGATGCTGAACTCCGGCGCCGCGTCCTCGGACCTGACCGGCAAGGACTGCTCGCCGAACACCGTCCACTGGACATACGATACCTGGATGCTGGCCAACGGCACCGGCAGCGCCATCGTCAAGACCGGCGGCGACAGCTGGTACTTCCTGACGGCGGACTATGCCTTCGGTCACGCGCTGGAGCGCGACACTGAGGCCGTGGTCAAGTCAGGCGGCGGCAAGGTCGTCGGCAAAGTGCGCCATCCGCTGAACACGCAGGACTTCTCGTCGTTCCTTCTGCAGGCCCAGTCGTCGAAGGCCAAGATCATCGGCCTGGCCAACGCCGGCGGCGACACCATCAACTCGATCAAGCAGGCCTCCGAATTCGGCATCACCAAGAGCGGGCAGAACCTGGCCGGTCTGCTGGTGTTCCTCAGCGACATCCATGGCCTCGGATTGCCGATCGCGCAGGGCCTGATCCTGACCGAGACCTTCTACTGGGACCTCAACGACAGCACGCGCGCCTGGACCAAGCGCTTCGTTGCGCAGAACGGCAACAAGTATCCGACCATGGTTCATGCCGGCGTCTACGCCGCCGTCCTGCACTACCTGAAGGCCATCGAAGCAGGCAAGAGCGACGACGGCACCAAGACGATCGCGAAGATGAAGGAAATGCCGACGGACGATCCGCTGTTCGGCAAGGGAACGATCCGCGCGGACGGCCGCAAGATCCACCCGGCCTACCTGTTCGAAGTGAAGAAGCCGGCAGAGTCGAAGGGTGCCTACGACTACTACAAGCTGCGCACGACGATCCCGGCCGACCAGGCGTTCCGCCCGGTGGCCGACGGCAACTGCCCGATCGCCAAGTAGGGCTGCGGCACCTGAAGTAAGGTCCGCAACCCCGACGCTGCCGGCCGGGGTTGCGGCACAATCAGCACTGACAGCAACAGACGGATTCAGGGCCAGATGGAGATCTTCGGCGTACCGACGCAGGCACTATTCGGGCAATTGCTGATCGGGCTGATCAACGGCTCCTTCTATGCGATGTTGTCCCTGGGGCTGGCCGTCATCTTCGGCCTGCTCAACATCATCAATTTCACGCATGGCGCCCAATACATGATGGGCGCCTTCGTGGCTTATCTCCTGCTCAACAAGCTCGGGATCGGCTACTGGTGGTCGCTGCTCCTGGTGCCGATCATCGTCGGCGTCTCCGGCGTGATCATCGAGCGCCTGATGCTGTCCAAGCTCTACAAGCTCGACCACCTGTACGGCCTGCTGCTGACCTTCGGCATCGCGCTGATCATCCAGGGGCTGTTCCGCAACACTTATGGTTCTTCCGGGCAGCCCTTCCCGATACCGACCCAGCTCTCGGGCGCCCGGAATCTCGGGTTCATGTTCCTGCCAAACTACCGTGCCTGGGTCATCGTGGCTTCCGCAGCCATCTGCCTCACTACCTGGTTCGTGATCGAGCGCACCAAGCTCGGGGCCTACCTGCGGGCGGCCACCGAGAATCCTCAGCTGGTCCAGGCGTTCGGCATCAACGTGCCGCGGATGATCACCCTCACCTACGGCTTCGGCGTGGCGCTCGCCGCCTTTGCCGGGGTCATGGCGGCGCCGATCTACTCGGTCAGCCCGCAGATGGGCGCGGACCTGATCATCGTGGTCTTCGCGGTGGTCGTCATCGGCGGCATGGGGTCCATCCTGGGCGCGGTCATCACCGGCTTCGGGCTGGGGCTGATCGAAGGCCTCACCAAGGTCTTTTATCCTGAGGCTTCCAATACCGTTATCTTCGTGATCATGGCGATCGTCCTGCTGATCAAACCGGCCGGCTTGTTCGGCACCCAGAAATAGGCTGATCATGGCGATCGATACCAACCCGATCGATCTGAGCGGCGCAGCCCGGACGGGCACCGCCGGCGGGGCTGCGGCCGGGAGCCCGACGAGGCATGCGGACCGGGTGGCCGGCAGCAGCAATCGTCCGCTGGCGGTTGCCTTTTTCATCATGCTGGCCTTCTTCGTCCTGGCACCGTTCGTGATCTACCCGGTGTTCCTGATGAAGGTGATGTGCTTCGCCTTGTTTGCCTGCGCCTTCAACCTGCTGATCGGCTTCGCCGGCCTGCTCTCCTTCGGTCACGCCATGTTCCTCGGCACGGCGGGCTATGCGTCGGCGCATGCAGCGAAGGTCTGGGGCCTGACGCCGGAGCTGGCAGTCCTCTTCGGCACCGGCTGCTCGCTCGTCCTTGGCTATGTGACGGGGCTGCTGGCCATCCGCCGGCAGGGCATCTACTTCGCGATGATCACGCTGGCGCTGGCGCAGATGGTGTACTTCTTCTACCTGCAAACGCCGTTCACGGGCGGCGAGGACGGCATCCAGGCGGTGCCGCGCGGCAGGCTGTTCGGCCTGGTGGACCTGTCCAACACCTGGGCGATGTATACCTTCGTGTCGGTGATTTTCTTCGGTGCGTTCCTGCTGATCTGGCGCATCGTGCAATCGCCGTTCGGCCAGGTGCTGAAGGCGATCCGGGAGAACGAGCCGCGCGCCAC
>JACCRJ010000683.1 GCA_013813615.1 Lautropia sp.
CCCCTGCGCCGATCCCGACGCCAGCACCCACGCCGACGCCGACGCCGACCCCCACTCCGACGCCGACCCCCTCACCCATCGTCACCAAGGACGGCCTGCCCAATGCAGCAGCCGCCCAGGTCGGCGCGTGGTCGCCGCTGGTGCCATGGCCGGTCATCGCGATCCATGCATCGGCGCTGCCCGATGGCCGCGTGATGACCTACGGCACCGATTTGAACGGCAAGCAGACGGCCAAATTCTTCTACGACGTCTGGGATCCGTTTGCCGGCACCGGCAGCGATTCGCACCTGACGCTGCCGAACCAGACCGGCACCGACATCTTCTGCAGCGCGCAACTTGTGCTGCCGCAGTCCGGTGACCTGCTGATCAATGGTGGCGACATCTACGACCCCGCGTCCAACCGCACTTTGAACCGGCCGACGGCGGACGTCAGCATCTTCAGGCTCAGCAACAACAGCCTCGAGCGCGCGGGTCAGATGAACCGGCCACGCTGGTACGGAACTGCCACGACACTGCCCAACGGCGAGGTCTACCTGCAGGGCGGCTCGGGCGGCTACGACCGCGCGGAGGTGCGCAGCGTAGCCGGCAACTTCCGCCTGCTGACCGGCTTCCTGACCAACGACCTCGGCGCGGCCTATCCTCGCAATTTCCTCGCACCCGACGGCAAGATCTTCGGCATGGCCTACACGGCGATGTACCGCATCGATCCTTATGCGAACGGCGGCAAAGGCACCCGCACCAACCTCGGCACGATGACCGGCTACGGCGCGGACTGGACCACCGCCACCGTGATGTACCAGCCCGGCAAGATCCTGCAAGTGGGCGGCACCGACAGCAAGGCGGCGATCATCGACATCCGCGGGTCGGTTCCGGTCGTCACCAGCGCCGGTACCTTGTCGCAAGTGCGCGCCTGGTCCAGCGCCACGGTGCTCGCCGACGGCCGGGTGGCAGTTACCGGCGGGTCGGCGTCAGCCAACGCCGCCACCCAGGTGGCCTACCGAATGGAATTGTTCGATCCGGTGACCAGTTCCTGGACCGTCGGTCCGCCCGCGCAACGCATGCGCCTCTACCATTCGAGTTCATTGCTGCTCGCCGACGGCACGCTGCTGACGGCAGGTGGCGGCGCGCCCGGCCCGCAGACCAACCTGAACGCGGAGATCTACTATCCGCCCTATCTGTTCAAGGCGGACGGCACGCCGGCATCCCGGCCGGTCCTGGCCTCGGCGCCGACGGTCGTCGACCCGTCGGGCGAGCTCAGGTTGACGTCGCCGCAGGCCGGCTCGATCCAGCGCGTCACGATGGTCGCAACCGGCTCGACCACGCATTCCTTGGACATGAACCAGCGGTTCATCGAGCTGAACTTCTATCGCGACGGCGACCAGTTGGTGGCCCGGTTGCCCGACAACCCGTATGAAACGCCGCCAGGCTTCTACATGGTGTTCGCGATCGATGCAGCGGGCACCCCGTCGGTGGCGCGGATCGTGCGGGTGAATACGACAGGCTCTTAGGCGGTCATGAGCGGCACCTTCCAACTCGGCCACGGTGACAAGTTCGACGACTCGAAGCTGACGGCCCTGCCGACCGGAAGCGTCGCCATCATGCAACCCAAGAGTCCGCATTTCGCGACCGTCAAGGAAGAGACGATCGTGCAGCTTCACGGGATCGGCCCCTGGAGCGTCGTCTACGTCAATCCGGCGGATGATCCTTCGAAGAAGCACTGAGCTTTGAGGCAGGCAGCCCTCGCGAGCAGCGTGGGGCTCCTGCCTCCGGTGGCAGCGGCGGTAGCGCCGTCAGAGCGCCTGATGCATCCAGTGCGCCGCGGCGAGCGTGCGCGCGTCGCTGCCGACGGGACCCACCGCCTGCAGGCCGACCGGCATGCCGCCGGCCGTGACGGCCACGGGAATGTTCACGCACGGCGTATGCAGCAGGGTCCACATCCGGTTGAACACCGGATCGCCGGTCATGCCGAGTCCTGCGGGCGCAGCGCCGGGCGCACTCGGCGCCAGCAGCACGTCGCAGTCGGCGAACACCGTCCCCAGCGCACGACGGCAGTCTCCTGCCAGGGCCAGTGCAGCGTCGAGACGGCCGATTGAAATGCCGAGCCCGGCCCGGAGGATGCCCTGCAGTGACTCGCTGATCTCCGACCAGTGCGCCCGCCGCTCGTACGCCAGCGAATCTGCCTGCTGGGCGAACATGACGTCGATC
>JACCRJ010000704.1 GCA_013813615.1 Lautropia sp.
GGCAGGACCTGGTCGAGCACGATCGGCAGCACCACGATGAAGGCCGCGCCGAAGAAGCTGCCCATGATCGAGCCGAGCCCGCCGATGATGATCATGAACAGCAGGTCGAAGGAGCGGTTGATCGAGAAAGCCGCCGGCTCCCAGGAGCCCAGGTATATGAAACCCCAAAGCGCGCCGGCTACACCAATGATGTAGGAACTCACCGCGAAGGCGGTGAGCTTGGCGTACACCGGCCGGATGCCGATCACCGCCGCGGCCACGTCCATGTCGCGGATAGCCATCCACTGCCGGCCGATGGAGCCGCGTACCAGGTTCTTCACCAGCAGTGCAAAAATGGCCACGATCGTCAGGCAGAACAGGTAGCGCTCCGCCGGCGAACTTACCGGCATGCCGAAAACGCTGAACGACCCGACTGACACGGAGCCGGACGCCGAATGGTTGGTAAACCAGCCCACGCGCAGGAACGCCCAGTCGGTGAAGAACTGGGCGGCAAGGGTCGCCACCGCCAGGTACAGCCCCTTGATGCGCAGCGAGGGGATGCCGAACACGACCCCGACCAGGGTGGCGAAAAGACCGCCCAGGAGCACCGCGACCAGCATCGGCATGCCTTCGATGCGGACGAAGAGGTTGTACGCGGCGTAGGCGCCGATCGCCATGAAGGCGCCGGCGCCGAGCGAGATCTGGCCACAGTAGCCGACCAGCACGTTCAAGCCCAGCGCGGCCAGCGACAGGATCAGGAACGGGATGAAGATCGCGCGCATCATGTACTCGTCGGCGAGCAGCGGCACAGCGATGAATGCGAGCGCAAGCAGCAGGCCGATGACGATGCGATCCTGCCGGATGGGGAAAATCTGCTGATCGGTGCGGTAACCGGTCTTGAACTGGCCGTTTTCGCGGTAGAGCATCGCCTTCCCCGCCGCTCAGACGCGATCGATGATCTTCTCGCCGAACAGCCCCTGGGGCCGCACGAGAAGAAAAGCCAGCGCCAGCACGTAGGCGAACCAGATCTCGATGCCGCCGCCCAGCATCGGCCCGATGTAGATCTCCGAGAGTTTCTCGCCGACGCCGATGATCAGCCCGCCCGCGATTGCACCGGGCACCGAGGTCAACCCGCCCAGTATCACCACCGGCAGCGCCTTCAGGGCTACCAGCGAAAGGGAGAACTGCACGCCGAGCTTGCTGCCCCAGATCACCCCCGCCACCAGCGCCACGAATCCGGCGACGCTCCAGACGATGACCCAGATCCGGTTCAGCGGGATTCCGATGGACTGCGCCGCCTGATGGTCGTCTGCAACCGCCCGCAGCGCGCGCCCGGTTATGGTCTTCTGGAAGAACAGGCTGAGCAAGGCCACCAGCGCCGCGGCGATCAGCGCGGAATAAAGTTCCTCCTTGTTGACCAGCACGCCCCCTTCGAACAGGTTCTCGAACAGGAAAACCGGCTCTTTCGGCATGCCGACGTCTATCGAATAGATGTCGCTGCCGAACACTGTCTGCCCGAAGCCATCGAGGAAGTAGGCAATGCCCAAAGTAGCCATCAGCAGGGTTATGCCTTCCTGGTTGACCAGCCGGCCGAGTACCAGGCGCTCCACCAGCCAAGCCACCGCGATCATCACCAGCATCGCGGCGGCGAAGGCGAGGAGGTTGGCGAGCAGCAGGCTATTGAAGCCGATGATTTTGGGAAACCATTCTGCGAAGCGCGCCATCGAGAGTGCCGCGAACAGGACCATTGCCCCCTGCGCAAAGTTGAAGACCCCGCTCGCCTTGAAGATCAGCACGAACCCGAGCGCGATCAGCGAGTACAGCATGCCGGCCATCAGGCCGCCGAGCAACGCTTCGATGAAGAATCCCATGATGCCCCGGCTCTCAGTGGGCCGTGCCCAGGTATGCCTTGATGACGTCCGGATTGCCGCGGACCTGATCCGGCGTCCCGTCACCGATCTTCCTGCCGTAGTCCAGCACCACGACGCGGTCGCTGATGTCCATCACTACGCCCATGTCGTGCTCGATGAGCACGATGGTCGTGCCGAACTCGTCGTTGACGTCCAGGATGAAGCGGCACATGTCCTGCTTCTCCTCGACGTTCATGCCGGCCATCGGCTCGTCCAGAAGCAGCACCTGCGGCTCCATCGCCAGTGCGCGCGCCAAGTCCACCCGCTTCTGCAGGCCATAGGCAAGCCGCCCCACCGGCGTCTTGCGCCAGGCCTGGATCTCGAGAAAATCAATGATGTTTTCGACCTGCTCCCGGTGCGCGATTTCCTCGCGTTCTGCCGGCCCCAGGCGCAGTGCCTGCAGGAAAATGTTGCTCCTCATCTTCAGGCTGCGCCCGGTCATGATGTTGTCCAGCACGGTCATGCCCTTGAACAAAGCGAGGTTCTGGAACGTGCGCGCGACGCCCGCCTGCGCCACCTGGTGCGAGTTCATCCGGGCAAACGGCTGGCCGCGGAACCCGATGCGCCCCTTCTGCGGGGTATAGCCCCCGTTGATGACGTTGAGCATCGAGCTCTTGCCGGCGCCGTTGGGACCGATGATGGCGCGAATCTCGTGCTCTCGCACATCGAAGGAGACGTCACTGAGCGCCTTGACCCCGCCGAAGGCCAGCGAAACGTTCTCGGCCGACAGGATCACGCCGCCGGCGTTGCGCTGCGGCAGCAGAGCGGATGACGCGACATCCGTGCCCGCGTCCCCGAGCCCCGCGACCCCCCCACCGGTTGCCGGGACCATCCGCTTCGCCATCAGGCTTCTCTCCTGCGCCATCAGGCAGCCTTCCTGTGCTCCGTGGGCAGCGGACGCGCTGCGACGGGCGGATACGTGGCCGCATTCACCAGCTGCAATGTTGCGGACACCGACCCGACGCGGCCGTCCTCGAACCGCACCCTGGTTTCGATGAATTGCTCGGTCCTGCCGGCGTACAGCGCTTCGACCAGCACCGCATACCGCTCGCCGATGAAACCGCGCCGGACCTTCCGGGTGCGGGTGAGCTCCTCATCGTCCGCGTCGAGCTCTTTGTGAAGCACCAGGAAGCGATGGATCTGGCTGGCCGCCATCACCGGGTCTGCCGCCAGGTCCGCGTTCACCTTCTCCACGCATTCGCGCATCAGCGCAAGCGTCTCCGGTTTGCCGGAGAGGTCGTTATAGCCGGCGAAGTTCAGGCTGCGCCGCTCCGCCCAGTTGCCGACGGCCTCGAAGTCGATGTTCAGCAGCACCATCACCGTGTCGCGGCCGTTGCCGTACGCAACCGCCTCCTTGATGTAGGGGAAGAACTTAAGCTTGTTCTCGATGTACTTCGGGGCGAACAGGTCGCCGTTGGCGAGCCGGCCGACGTCCCTCGCCCGATCGATGATCTTGAGGTGGCCCTCGGCGGTCAGATAGCCGGCGTCGCCGGTGTGGTACCAGCCCTGCTCATCCTTCACCTCCCGGGTCGCCACGGCATTCTTGTAGTACTCGCGCAGCAGCCCCGGGCTCCTGATCAGCACCTCGCCGCTCTCGGCCACCCGCAACTCCACGCCCTGCACCGCCGGGCCGACGGTGTCGGCGCGCACCTGGCCGTTGGGCTGGATGCAGACGAACACCGCCGTCTCCGTCGAGCCGTACAGCTGCTTCATGTTGATCCCGAGCGAGCGGTAGAACACGAACAGGTCGGGGCCGATGGCCTCGCCGGCGGTGTAGGCGACGCGGATCCTGCTCATCCCGAGGGCGTTGCGCAGCGGGCCGTAGATCAGCAGGTCGAAGAGTCGGTACTGGAGCCGGTCCCACAGCGGCACGCCAGGATCCTTGTCGAGCAGGCGGCCGCCAACCCGCTCCGCCACCTTCATCGCCTGGCGAAAGAGCGCCCGCTTAAGCGCGGCCGCATCATCCATGCGGATGGTGACCTGCGTGAGCAGCGCCTCCAGGACGCGCGGCGGTGCGAAGTAGTAGGTCGGCCCGATCTCGCGCATGTCGTTCGCCACGGTATCGGCCGACTCGGGGCAGTTCACCGTGAAGCCGCATACCAGCCACTGCGAATAGGAGAAGATGTTCTGCCCGATCCACGCCATCGGCAGATAGGCCAGCACCTCCTC
>JACCRJ010000034.1 GCA_013813615.1 Lautropia sp.
GTGGCGCCACCGGTGGGAGGTTCAGCGGCGCCTTCGGCAGACGAGCACACCCACGCCTTGCAGTTGCTCGGCGAATGACGGTGTCCGCAGCCAGGCACCGCCCGCTGCACACCCGCAGCCGTTCCGACCCGCGCACGGGTCCATCGAGGAGAGCAGAATGAATCACCCGCTCGTGCTTGCCGTCGTTGCCCTGGGGCTTTCAGCCGGCGCCGCCGCAGCTGTGGAGCCGGCGGACCTTCTGGCGCTGGCGAAGACGGCACCGCAGCCTCCCTGGCCCGCCGGCGACGAGCGAGGTATGGCCAATACGCTTGGCGCCGCCACATCCCAGCGCTGCGCCTGGCACATGGCGCAACCTCAGGCGAAGTGGTTCGAAGTCTCGCAGGTGCGCAGCAACACCATGCCCAAGACGCCGTTCGGCGGCGCCGGCGGCCTGAAACCGAAGCCGACGGCGGCAGTACCGTTCTCCCGGCACGTGTTCAACAGCGAAGTGTTCGAGGCTGACGCGGAACCGGGACAGCAGGGCACGCAGATCGACGCGCTCGGTCACTTCGGCGCGACACCGGATATCTGGGATCCGAAGAATCCGCTTGCGGCCGACCAGGCCGCGTACTACGGCGGCTTTACGCAGAAGGACGTCAAGCCCGCTGCCGATTCCCCGCTGCTGAAGCTGGGCCTGGAGAAGATCCCGCCGCTGGTAACGACCGCCGTGGTGCTCGATGCCCGGCGCCACGTCGGCAAGGGTGCGCCGATGACCGACGGCCAGCTGGTGACGCAGGCGGACATCGAGGCGATGCTGGCCGCGCAGGGACTGGCGGCGCGCGGCATCCTTCCCGGCGACATGGTGTGGGTCTACACCGGCTGGAGCGAGCATTGGCGTGATCCCGCCGGAGACACGCAGTACTACACCATGGCGCCCGGCCTGTCGGTGGACGCAGCCATGTACCTCGGTTCACGCCGGGTTGTCGCGGTCGGTCTCGACACGCCTTTCATCGACCCGGTAGCCAACGGTATGCTGCAAGGCAAAGCGCCGCCGGCGCCGGGTACGCCGCCCGGCCTGCCGTTTGCGATCCACCACCAGCTACTGACCCAGTTCGGCACCCACCACCTGGAGAACCTGAAGCTCGCGGACCTGGTGAAGGACCGCGTCTGGACATCCTGCGCGATGGTGTTGCCGACGCTGGACAAAGGCAGCGCCGGCGCTGCGGTGCGGCCAGTCGCAGTGGGCGTACCGGCTCAACAGTAGCCCCGCGCCGTAAGTGGATCAGCGCTCGAGCGCTTCAGCCCTGGAGCCGGCGGTAGGCGCTGAAATGCCGCACCGCCTTCTGCGCGTTGCCGATCTGCTCGTAGAGCCTCGCCGCATTGAAGTGCGCATCGGCAAGGTCCGGTGAAAGCCGCAAGCACGCCTCGTAGCTGGCGATCGCTTCGCGCGTGCGGCCCTGGTCCTCCAGCGCGATCGCCCGGTTGAAATGCAGCAAGGGCTCGTCGGGGCAGTGCTCCAGCGCCCGGTCGTAGAGTGCAACTGCCTCCTGGCAGCGCCTGGCTTCGCACATCATCGCGCCGAGGTTGAGCCAGGCGTCGGCATGAGACGGCGAGAGATCGAGCGCGCGGCGGTAGGCGGCTTCAGCTTCCGGATGCGCCTTCTTCTCTTCAAGTTCTTCCGCCCGGACGAACCATTCATCGGCGTCGGCAGGCGAGGGTTCAAGGGAGGCAGGCGCGTGCTGCAGGAAGGCGACGGCGCCGCGCACCGGCGCGATTTCGAAGTCCATCAGCAACTGCCCCGATTCCGCCGCCCATTGGCTGCTGCCGTTGCGAACGGCGATGTCGCTGCCGACAGCGGTGATCCTCAAACCGGTCAGCGGCAACTCCTGAGGCAGCGCGGCCTTGAGCCGCTTCAGCGAACGCAGGATCTTGCGCGGCGGGATGCTCGCTGCCTGAAGGCCCTGGGCGGTGCGGAGCAGGACCACATCCTGGAAGGTGAAGCGGTACTCATTGCGAGGGCCTCGGGAAGGCTTCACGAAGCCTGCGGCGATGAACCCGGTGAGAACCGCGCGCGACAATCCCAGCATCTCGCGGATGCTGCGCAGGGTGTAGGTTGCTTCGAGAGACTGCTTCGTCACTTCCTCGCCCGTACACGTGCCGGGGCGGCCGTCTCCTTCACAGTCTGCGCGCGACGCACGCCTTTGCGTTCACGGGATCCGGGCGCGGCCGCCGTCTCGGCCGCCGCCTGCTCGGAAGGCTTGGACGCAGGCTCCTCGGCTGAGGCGCGCCCCTTGGCTGTGGCCGGCTTCGCCTTTTTGTCTCGCTGAGCAAGGCTTGCCCGCAGCGCATCCATCAGGTCGATGACCTGGCCGCCGGTGGCGGGTTCGGCCTCCTGCGGGGCGACGATCTGCTTGCCGGCGATCTTCTCGTCGATGGCTGCCAGGACGCGCTTCTTCTCCTCGTCCTCGAACTGGGTCGGGTCGTAGGTATCCTGGGAGATCTGGTCGATGAACTGCAGCGCAAGGTTCAGCTCATTTGACGACACGGAGATCTTCTCGATGTCGAGGTCCTTGAGCGAGCGCACCTCATCCGCATAGAGCAACTGCTGCAGCACCAGGCCGTCCTCCGCCGGGCGTACCTGCACCACGTACTGCTTGCCTTTCCATGCCCACTTGGCGAGGGCGCAGCGCCCGCTCTTGCGCATCGCTTCCATCAGCAGCGTGTAGGGCTTGCCGCCGCGCTTGTCCGGCGCGAGGAAGTAGGCCTTGTCGTAGTAGATCGGATCCACCGCCTTCCCCGGAATGAAGGCGACGATGTCGATCGTCTGCGTGGCGCTTTCCTGCAGCGCCTTCAGCTCATCAGGCGAGAACAGCACGAACCGGTCCTTCTCGAACTCGTAGCCTTTGACCATGTCGGCCCGTTCGACGACGTTGTGGTCCTTTTCCGACACGTACTGCTGCTTGAGCCGCGATCCATCCTTGGACAACAGGTTGAAGCGGATGTTCGCGGCGCTCTCGGTGGCGGAGTAGAGCTTGACCGGAATCGAGACCAGACCGAAGCTCAACGAGAGAGAAGCGATGGAACGTGCAGCCATGGAAGTCCCCTGCGAATGTGTCCAACGGCTCTTTGGAGAGCTCAAGAGAGCTTGGCAAGATCGGGAAGATCGTGAATACCTACTCTACACCAGGTCTACGCGCTGCGGGCCCGGCCGGCGCGGCTTGACCGGCCGGAGCGGCTGCTCCGCAACGCCTCCGCCGGCTCGTAGCCCAGGATGGCCATCGGCTCGTCCAGCGTCTGGCTGCACGTCCAGTACTCTGCCCAGGGGTCCTCGCTCTGGAAGCTGAGGTATTCGCGGGCGGTTCGCACCGTCCACTGCGCGCCGCTTTTCAACGACATCAGCTGCTCCCAGCCAACCGGCATCGACACCCCCGTGCCGGGGCGCGCCCGTGCCGAAAAGGCGGCTGCCGTGGTCTGGCCGTGGCCGTTGCGGATATAGTCGACGAAGATCCGCCCGACCCGGTTGCCTCCGCCGCTCTTGGCGACGAAGCGCGAGGGGATGGTGCGGGAAAGGTGCTGCACGACGGCCTGCGAATAGCCCTTGACGATGGTGTAGTCGAGCTCCGGCGCGAGCGGCACGACCACATGCAGGCCTTTGCCGCCGCTCGTCTTCAGCCAGCTCTGCAGTTTCAGCTCCGCCAGAAGGCCACGCATCAGCAGCGCCGCCTCCTGCAGATGGTTCCAGCCGACGCCTTCACCCGGGTCGAGGTCGAAAATCATCCGGTCGGGCTGGTCGATGCTCCGGGCGACCGAGTTCCAGGTGTGAAACTCGATTGCATTCATCTGGGCGGCGCCCAGCAGCGCCTCCGCATGGTCGACCGTCAGCAACGCGGCATGCCCCGGCCACAGAGCCGGGTCGAGCTGCGTCATGCCCGGCATGCGGGTTTCCGGATGCTTCTGGAAGAACAGTTCACCGGTGATGCCGTCGGGTGCCCGCACCAGCGACACCGGCCGGCCCTGCAGGTGGGGCAGTATCCAGCCGGCAACGCTTTCGTAGTAGCGCACCAGTTCCACCTTCTTCAGGCCGGTTGTGGGATCGACGATCCGGTCGGGATTGCTGATCTTCACGCTGATGCTGGCGGACTTGAGTCCGTTTGGCGCGGCGGCACTGCCCGGGCCACCAGCGGGGCCGAATGCTTCTTCGCGGGTAATGAGGCGCGCGGGCTTGTCAGCGCGCAGGCCCCGGAAGGAGGGATGCCGAACGTGGCCGTCGGCGGTCCACTCGGAGAACTCGACCTCGGCGACCAGCACAGGCTTGACCCAGCGCTCGGAGCCGGCCGTGCGCTTGGACCAGCGGCCCGGCTTGACGGTGCCCGGATCGAGCGTCGGTTCCTTCACTTCGATCTCGACCAATTGCTCGTGCATGCCGCGGCCCGTCCTGGCATCCCAGCCGGTGCCGACGTTGCCGGCGTAACGCAGCTTGCCGTTCTCGTGGTAGCCGAGCAGAAGACCGCCGACTTCGCCGCGGGTGCCGCTCCGGTCGGTGAAACCGCAGACGACGAATTCCTGGCGGAACGAGCACTTGAGCTTGAGCCAGGTTTCTGTCCGGGCGCAGACGTACGGGGAGTCGGCGCGCTTGACGATGATGCCTTCCATCTTCATCTTGCACGCCGCCTCCAGCATCTGGGCGGGTGGCGCCTCGAAATCCTGGCTGTAGCGGATGCGCTCGTTGGACGGGTCCGCGAAAAGCCGCTTCAGCAAGAGGCGGCGTGATCGAAGCGGCACTTCGCGCAGGTCGTTGCCCGCGAAGAAGGGCGCGTCGAAGACGAAGTAGACGATGTCCTCGCTTTTCGAATTGTCGAGCGCGTTCTGCAGACGGTTGAAGTCGGGTACGCCGCTCTCGTTCATCACGACGATCTCGCCGTCGAGCCAGCTTTCGTCGGCGCCCAGTTCCTCGACCGCCGCGGCCAGCGTCTTCATCTTGCTGGTCCAGTCGTGCCCGCCCCGAGTGAACAGTCGCGCCCGGCCGCTGGCGATCCGCGCCAGGATGCGGTAGCCGTCGAACTTGGGCTCCACGATCCAGCCGCTGCCGGGCGGGGCTGTTGATGAGAGGGTAGCGAGCTGCGGCGCGAGCTTGGCCGGCAGCTTTGCCGCGACTGCCCGCGAAAGGTCCGCCTCGGCAGGTGCAGGGGCGACCGCGGCCGCTTCGGCCCTGGTGGCGGCTGGCGGCGTCCGCGGTTCCCGTTCTTCGATCGGGCCGAGCGGCTGGATGACGACGCTGTCCGGCAGGGCGGCGATAACGTCGAAGTCGGACAGCGGCCGCGCCCATTCGTCGCGCTTCTTGAACAGGATCCACTGGTCCTGCTTGGCGGCGGGCTTGGAGATGCGGACCAGCTCCCAGATGCCCGCAAGCTTTTCGCCGTGCAGCCGGAACACCAGCTTGCCCTTCTGCATCCCCTCCTGCGGATCGTCAACCGGCTCCCACCCGCCGCGATCCCAGACGATGACGGTGCCGGCGCCGTACTGGCCCTTGGGGATCGTACCTTCGAAGCTGCTGTAGGAGATGGGATGGTCTTCCACATGCACCGCCATCCGCTTGTCCACCGGGTCGTAGCTGGGGCCGCGCGGCACCGCCCAGCTGAGCATGACGCCGTCCAGCTCGAGCCGGAAGTCGTAGTGCAGGCGGCTCGCCCAGTGCTTCTGCACCACGAAGCTGAGCGCCTGCTTTGCGGTGGCTCGGCGTTTGCCCGGGCCGGCTGCCGGAGGCTGTGGCGGGTCGGCGTCGGGCTCGGGCGTCAGGCGGAAGTTGCGCTTCTGTTTGTAGCTCGCGAGCGGGGCGTCGGGCGGCGGGGCAGGCGTTGGGAGGGACTTTGGCATGCCGCCCGAAAGCACGGGCTGTGCCCGCAGGCGCCGCGGCGGGGCCATCGGATCAGCGCCGGGCTGCCTCGAACTCGATGATCACCGATACGTCGTCGCCGACCCAGTTGTTGTCAAGGCCATAGGTCATGCCGTAGGCGCTGCGCTTGAAGCCGCCCCGGGCGGACACGCCCATCACGTAGGGCTTGCGAAAGGTGCCGAGCTCGTATTGCGAAAGCTTGTTCATGGTCGCCTGCAACGTCAACGGCAACGACTTGCCGAGCAGTTCCAGGTTGCCGTTGATCTCGAAAGTCTTGTCGCCGCTTCGCTGGGCGCTGGCGGCGGTGAACGTCATCTTGGGGAACTCGCCGCTGTTGAGGAAATCCGGGCCCTTGAGGTGCTCGTCGCGCTTGCGGTGGTTGGTGAAGACGCTGGCGGTGTCCGCCTCGATGCGGACGTTCGACAGGGCGCCTGCCTTCTCGTCGTAGCTGTAGCTGCCTGACGCCGCGCGGAACATGCCGAGTACCTGGGCATAGCCGATGTGGCTGACAAGGAAGCCGATCGACAGGTGTTCCGGATCGATTTCGAAACGTGCCGGCTGCGCCGCCGCCGGCCCCACGGCGAGGCAGGCGAGGGCGACCGCAAGGCCCGGTACCACCGGACGCAGGCGTGACCGTCCGTTCAGGCGGGGCTGGACCGGCAGGACCCGGCGCAGGAAATCACCGGCTTTCTGACGAAGACCGACGGCGCCGGCATATGACGTGTTGTTCATGGTTCCATTTCCGTTTTTCAACTCCGCTG
>JACCRJ010000083.1 GCA_013813615.1 Lautropia sp.
CCTACAGAAGCGGGCGCCATCGCAGCGTTCTATGCCCTCCTGTTCGGCCTGGCCTTGCGCAAGTTCAGCCTCGGCTCTCTCTACGGAAACTTCGCCGCCGCCGCCGCCATGACGGCCAGCGCGCTCATCACCCTGGCAGGTGCCGCCTTGTTCAGCTGGGTGCTGAGCCGCGCCGGGGTCGGTCAGACCGCCCTGCAATTGATGCTGTCGATCACGGACAACCGGCATCTGGCGATGCTGGTCCTGATCGTGTTTTTCTTCCTGCTGGGTACCTTTCTGGAGCCGGTACCGGCGCTGATCATCGTGGTGCCGATCATGGCACCGCTGATTGCCCACCTCGGCTATGATCCGGTCCATTTCGGCATCGTCGCAATCATGCTGCTGGTGCTCGGGTCGGTGACCCCGCCGGTGGGCGTGCTGGCGATGGTCGCCTGCAAGATCGCCGGGATCACCTACAACGAGTCCTTTGGCATGCTCTTCCCGTTCATCCTGGCGTGGCTCGGCGTGATCCTGCTGGTCGCCTTCGTGCCGGAGTTGGTGTTGTGGCTGCCGCGCATGATGCAATGAACCTGGCGGATTCCTGGAGGATGCCTGATGAGCAAGTTTCGGGTCGGCATAACCGCTGACGTCCTGAAGTCGGACGGACTGCCGATCTTCGGGGAGGCCGTGCTCGGGCTTCTGGATGATCCCGATCTGCAATGGGAATACATGGACCCCGGCTCCGAGGAGGTGACGCAGGCGCAGGCGGCGCGCTACGACGCAATCTGCGCCATGATCACGACGGTGACGCCGCAGAGCCTGGCCGGCAAGGATCGACGTCTGAAGCTGATCGCGCGGTTCGGCGTCGGATACGACACCATCGATGTGCCGGCGTGTACGCAGGCGGGCGTGCTCCTCACCATTGCGCCGGACGGCGTTCGGCGCCCGGTCGCGACCTCGGCGCTGACTTTCGTACTGATGCTGGCGCAGAAGGTTCTCATCAAGGACCGCCTGACGCGCTCCGGTCGCTGGAATGAAAAGTCGGACCACATCGGCACCGGCCTGACCGGCCGCACGCTGGGCTCGATCGGCATTGGCAACATCGGCGCCGAATTGTTCCGCCTGGCCAAACCGCTGGAGATGGAGTTCATCGCGCACGATCCGGCTGCGGACTCCGGATTCGCGGCCGGGCTTGGCGTAAGGCTGGTAGACATGGAAACGCTGTTTCGCGAGTCCGACTTCCTGACGGTCAACTGCCCCTTGAGCGATGCGACCCGGGGCCTGGTGAGCCGGCAGTTGATCGGATCGATGAAGCCCAGCGCCTATCTGATCAACACCGCCCGTGGCCCGATCGTCGACGAGCACGCCCTTTATGAGGCGCTCGCCGGCGGCAGGATCGCCGGGGCCGGCCTGGACGTATTCGAGCAGGAGCCGACACTTCCGGACAACCCGCTCCTGAAGCTTGACAACGTCATCGTCACCCCGCATGGAATCTGCTTTACCGACGAGTGCATGCGCGGCCTGGCCGAGAGTGCGTTTCGCAGCGTTCTGGATGTCGCGGCCGGCCGCAAGCCGACCTATATCGTGAACCCCGAAGCGCTCCGCGGCGCTGTCTGAGGAGTATTCCAATTGGTCGATCCAGGCGACGGCCCCGACGACAGCGGCGTCCTGATCGTCACCGGTGGCTCACGGGGTATCGGCGCAGCCTGTGCCCGCATCGGAGCCCAGGCAGGGTATAAGGTGCTCGTCAACTACGCGCGCAATCGCGATGCCGCGCTGGCTGTGGTGGCGGACATCGAAAGGTCCGGCGCAACGGCCGTTGCCGTGAAGGCCGACGTGTCACGGCTGTCAGAGGTCGAGCGATTGTTTGCCGAAACGGACGCCCGCCTTGGGAGGGTCACGGCGCTGATCAACAACGCCGGAATCGGCGGTGAGGTCCGGCCGATAGAAGAGCACACCGAAGCCACGCTGAACCAACTGTTCCTGACCAACGTCTTTTCGTGCATACATTGCTCCAGCGCCGCGATCCGACGCATGTCTCCGCGCTATGGCGGCAGTGGCGGGGTCATCGTCAACATTTCATCGGCGGCGGCCCGGCTCGGCGGCATTCAGGGGATGGTCGCTTACGCGGCGAGCAAGGGTGCGGTGGACAGCTTCACCGTCGGGCTTGCGAAGGAGGTCGGCAAGGAAGGCATACGCGTCGTCGGCATTCGGCCGGGCGTGACCGCAACCGACATCCTCCAGCCGATCGGCGGCGCCGACCTGATCAGGCAGGTATCCCCGACGATCCCGCTCGGCCGGGTCGGGCAGGCCGACGAGATCGCCCGGGCAGCGATCTGGTTGCTGAGCCCGGCTGCCTCTTACATACACGGGACGACCATCGATGTTTCGGGTGGCCGTTGAAGGCAGAGATGCGCGGCTGGCTCTTATGCAGTCCTATCTGACATGCCATTCCTGGGTCAACGGCTTGGCGCCGTTCAACTCCCCGTAGCCGACGCCCGTGGTGCCACGCGGATCGTCACCGAAGTAGCGCTCGTCGATGGGCAGCGATTGCGGCTGCCAGCGAACGTCGCAGGATAGTCGGACCCGACCGACGGGCGAGCAGTTGTCGAGTGAGCCATGCGCCGTGTACATGCCGAACAGGGCGATGTCGCCGGCATCGAAATTCTGCGTCAGGAGCCGCGTGCCGCGTTGCTCGGCAAAGCTGATGGCGTCGCTGCCGAAGTCGGCCTTGCGCGTGCTGTCCTTCGCGATGTCGAATCCGATCATGGGATCGATCAGGTCACGGTAGCGGTGTGAGTTTTCGACGACGACCAGCGGGCCGTCACTGACGGGAACGGCGCCGATAGGCGTCCAGACAGTGACGACGCGGTCATGCGCCCGGGTGAAAAACGGGTAGTCGAAGTGCAGGCCTGTAGCCCGGCCCGGCACCGCCGCGCGCAGGAACATGTAGTCCTGCGGCCTGGGAGCCTCTCCGAATATCGTGTCCATGATGCGGGTCATTGCGCCGCCGTGGCTCAACGCGCGCAAGCCCGCGCCCTCACTGACCGATTTCCAGAAGCCGCCGAGATCCGTCGCCTCTTCCGCGCGCCGACTGCCCCCGGTGGCAATGCCTGCCTCGGCGGGGGCGCGGACCTCACCGACCTGCACCAGTCGTTCGAAAACCTCGCGCCGGGCGGCAAGCACCGCGGCGCGGGGCAGAACACCTTTCAGAAACAGGTATCCGTCATCCTGCAGGCGGCTGCGCAGCGCCGGGGGGTCGTTCATCAATGCAGCGCTGTCCGTCATCTCGATGATCAGCGTCGACGACACCGCCCGTCCTTTGATCCTGCACCCGTTCATGCTGGTCCCCCTGGAAGTCAGTGGAAGTCACTGGAAGTCAATCGCGATCTGCCCAAGCCTCAGGATACCGCCGGGGCCGCAGCCCCGACTGCGAGTCGTCGCGCCTACTGCGGAATCACCGCCGTCGCCTCGATCTCCACCTTGGCGCGGTCTTCCATCAGCGCCGTTACCTGGACCGCCGTCATTGCCGCGTGGTAGGAGCCGATGATTTCGCGGAAGGCCGCGCCGACGGCCCTGCCGGCCGCAAGGTACTCGCGCTTGTCGGTCACGTACCAGGTCATCCGCACGATGTGCTCCGGCCTCGCGCCGGCCTCCTTCAGCACCGCCACGATATTCAGGAGCGCCTGGCGCGTCTGGTCCGCAAAGTCATCGCTCGCGAATCTGCCCTGGGCATCCCAGCCGACCATCCCGGCGACGGAGACGATACGCCCGGTGGCGGCAACGCCGTTGGAGTAGCCCTTCGGGCGCGGCCAGCCGGGCGGTAGTAGGACCTGCATGGGTTCTGCTCCTAGACTGAATTGCTGACCATCTGCACGCGCAGCCTGCCCAGCGACTGGTGAAGCTGCTGAATGGTGTGGGTGTCCAGGCTGCCGAACAACCCAGGATCCCGAGCTCGTGCTGCTCGTGCCTGCTCCAGCAGCTCATGGCTTGCGTCACTCCCGGCCGGGCCCATCAGGTGACCTCGCCGCCGGAGACCGAGATCGACTGCCCGGTGACCGCGGCGGCGCCTTCGCTGCACAGCCACAGAACCGTATCGGCCACTTCGGCCGGCTGGATGATCCGGCCCTGCGGATTGACTGCGGCGAACTGGGCACGCGCTGCTTCGGTGCTGCAGCCGGTCTTGGATGAGACGTTGGCGATGCTCTCCAGCAGGATGTCGGTTTCCGTATAGCCGGGGCAGACGGCGTTGACGGTAATGTTCTTGCGGGCCAGCTCCAGGGCGAGCGACCGGGTCAGGCCGACGACGCCGTGCTTGGCTGCCGTATAGGCTGAGACATAGGCGTAGCCGCGCTGGCCTGCCGTGCTGGCGATGTTGACGATCCGGCCCCAGCCGCCGGCCAGCATCTGCGGCAGGGCGGCTTGCGCGCAGACGAAGCTGCCGGTGAGATTCACCGCGATCATCCGGTTCCACAACGCCAGGCTGGTCTTCTGGAACGGCGCGCTCTCCGCTTGCCCGGCATTGTTGACCAGGATGGCGAGGTTGCCGAAACGTTCGGCGGCCGTGGCGAGCGCCGCCTCGACCTGAACCGGGTCACTGACATCGGCAACGACGCAATGCGAAGCGGCGCCTTCGCGGGCCAGTTCTTCAGCAAGCAGCACGAGCGGCTCGCGCCGGCGCCCCAGCAAGGTGACGCCGGCGCCGGCCGCCGCAAGGCTGCGGGCGATTTCCGCGCCGATGCCGCGGCCGGCGC
>JACCRJ010000056.1 GCA_013813615.1 Lautropia sp.
GAGGAGGCGGTCGACCTGCTGCAGCCGGTGCTGTCGCCGCAGGTGAAGCATATGAGCGGGCCGTGGACCCTCGATGCGCCGCTGCCGGGGGGTGACTTCGCCACGCTGCTGGGCCGGCTGCCAGCGGGCGAACTGGGCCTGGACCGGCTCTGCAGCCTGATGCGCGAGCGCCATCCGTGGCTGTCGGCCCCGCTGGTGCAGCGCTATGCCGGCAGCTACGGCACCCTTTACACCGGTATTGTCGGAGACGCACGATCGCTGGCGGATCTGGGCGAGGAAGTGGCGCCCGGCGTCTTTGCCGCCGAACTGCAGTACCTGTGTCGCAACGAATGGGCGCGCACGGTCGATGACGTCCTCTGGCGCCGGTCCAAGCTCGGGCTGCACCTGGACAAGGCGCAGCAGCAGGCGGTCGCGGACTGGCTGGCACGCCCGGCCGTGATTGCGGCGGCCACGGCAGGCGCTGCCGGATGAGGCTGAGCCTTCATGAGGTCTCGATGCGCGTGGGCGCCAATGACCACCTGTATCCGATGAGCCTGGCGGTCGAGCCGGCCGGCATCACGGTCCTGCTCGGCCCGACGCTCGCCGGCAAGACCAGCCTGATGCGCCTGATGGCCGGTCTCGACGTGCCGACGCAGGGCAGGGTGCAGGTGGACGGGGTCGACGTGACGGGGGTGCCGGTGCGCAAGCGCCGGGTCGCGATGGTCTACCAGCAGTTCATCAACTATCCGTCGATGACGGTGTTCGACAACATCGCCTCGCCGCTCAAGCTGGCCGGCTCGCCGGGCATCGAGCAGACGGTGACGTCGCTCGCGCGGCGGCTGCACATCGACCACCTGCTGGACCGGCTGCCGGCGCAGCTCTCCGGGGGGCAGCAGCAGCGGGTGGCACTGGCGAGGGCGCTTGCCAAGGATGCGCCGCTGATCCTCCTGGACGAGCCCCTGGTGAACCTTGATTACAAGCTGCGCGAAGAGCTGCGCGAGGAGCTGGCGCAGCTGTTCCAGAGCGGGACATCGAGCGTCGTCTACGCGACGACGGAGCCGGCGGAGGCGCTGCTGCTGGGCGGCCATACCGCGGTGCTCGACCGCGGGCGGCTGCTGCAGTACGGCCGCACCATCGACGTCTTCATGAAGCCGGCCACTATCGAAGTCGCCCGCGCATTCAGCGACCCGCCGATCAACCTGGTGCCGGCTCAATTGGAGCGCAACCTCCTGTTGATCGACCAGGGGCCGAAGATCGCCCTGCATGGGCCGCTGGCGACGGATCGGCCGCAGGTCACCGTCGGCATCCGCGCCGGCGACCTGCGGGTGGAGGGCCGCGCGGGAGACGTGCATTTCGAAGCGCGGGTGGAACTCGCGGAGATCTCCGGCTCCGACAGCTTCGTGCATGTGACGTCGCGACTGGGCCCGCTGGTGGTGCAGCTGGTAGGCGTGCATCGCTTCGAGCTCGGCCAGGTCTTGCGCCTGCACGTGGATCCGGGCGCCATCTATATCTTCGACCATGCCGGCGCGCTGCTGCTGGCGCCGGAGCTGGTGCAGTCGCGCGAGCGCCTGAGGGCCAGCCTGCCGGAAATCGTGCAGGGAGGCGGCAGTGGCGCGGATTGAGCTGAAGGCGCTATCGCATTCCTACCAGCGCAACCCGCGCGAGCCGGCGGACTTTGCGCTGCAGCCGCTGGAGCTGGAGTGGAAGGACGGCGGCGCTTACGCGCTGCTCGGGCCGTCCGGCTGCGGCAAGACCACGCTGCTCAACATCATCTCCGGGCTGATCCGGCCGTCGCGGGGCAAGGTCTTCTTCGACGGCCGCGACGTCACCGACCTCTCGCCCCAGCAGCGCAATATCGCCCAGGTGTTCCAGTTCCCCGTGGTGTACGACACGATGACGGTGGCGCAGAACCTCGCGTTCCCGCTGAAGAACCGCGGCGTGCCGGCGGATGTTATCCGCCGGCGGGTCGGCAAGGTGGCGGAGCTGCTGGAGCTTTCCGGCGAACTGGATCGCCGTGCCAGCGGCCTCACCGCGGACGCCAAGCAGAAGATCTCGCTCGGCCGCGGCCTGGTTCGCGAGGATGTTGCGGCAGTGCTGTTCGACGAGCCGCTCACCGTCATAGACCCGCACCTGAAATGGCAGCTGCGCCGCAAGCTCAAGCAGATTCACCACGAGCTCAAGCTGACTCTGGTGTACGTGACACACGACCAGGTCGAGGCGTTGACCTTCGCCGACCGGATCATGGTGATGTCCGACGGCCGGGTGATGCAGTCCGGCACCGCTGACCAGCTCTTCGAGAGTCCGTCGCACGTCTTCGTCGGCCACTTCATCGGTTCGCCCGGCATGAACTTCCTGCCGGTCTCGATTGCCGACGGCGTGCCGCGGGTTGCCGGCCAGCCGCTGTCCGGCGCGGCGACCGAACAGGTCAGCCGCTGGTTGTCGGCGCAGCAGGCGACTGCGCCGGATGCCAGCCTTCTGCTCGGCATCCGGCCGGAATACGTGAGGCTCGCGGCCGAGGGCGATGCCGGCACCGTCGATGCGGTGGTTGAACGGGTTCAGGACCTGGGCACCTCCATCCTCCTCACCGCCCGGGTCGGGACGGCCAGCGTGAAAGTGAGGATGCCGGTTCAGACCGAGTTCGAGACGTCGCTGACTACTGCCGGCGCGCAGGCTGCCGGACGCCGGCTGCGGTTGTCGGTGATCAACAGCCACAGCCGCTTTTATCGCAACCAGGACCTGATCACATGAAGCCGATCAACCAGAAGGCATGGCTGCTGGTGCTGCCGGTCGTGCTTTGCGTCGCGTTCTCGGCAGTGCTGCCGCTGATGACGGTCGTCAACTATTCGGTGCAGGACATCCTGTCGCCGACCCAGCGGGTCTTCGTCGGCACCGAATGGTTCAAGGCGGTGCTGCGCGACCGCGAACTGCACGAGGCGTTCTACCGCCAGGTGGTGTTCTCGCTGAGCGTGCTCGCGGTGGAGATTCCGCTGGGCATCTGTCTCGCGCTGTCGATGCCGGCGGCCGGCTGGCGCGCGTCGCTGGTGCTGGTGACGGTGGCGCTCTCGCTGCTGATTCCCTGGAACGTCGTCGGCACCATCTGGCAGATCTACGGCCGCACCGACATCGGGCTGCTGGGCGCCTTCCTTACCGAATTGGGGCTCAACTACAACTATACCGGCAGTTCCACCGATGCCTGGCTGACGGTGCTGGTGATGGATGTCTGGCACTGGACACCGCTGGTCGCGCTGCTGTGCTACGCCGGCCTGCGGGCGATTCCGGACGCCTACTACCAGGCAGCGAGCATCGACGGCGCCAGCAAGTTCGCCGTGTTTCGCCACGTTCAGCTGCCCAAGCTTCGCGGCGTGCTGATGATTGCGGTGCTGCTGCGCTTCATGGACAGCTTCATGATCTACACCGAGCCGTTCGTGCTGACCGGCGGCGGGCCCGGCAATGCGACCACCTTCCTGTCGCAGTACCTGACGCAGAAGGCGGTCGGCCAGTTCGACCTCGGTCCCGCCGCTGCGTTCTCCCTCATCTATTTCCTGATCATCCTGCTGTTCTGCTTCCTGCTCTACAACTGGATGCAGCGGGTGGGCACCGCAGACAAGACGGTCGCCGGCGGCGCCGGCGCGTGGGGAGGCGCATGAACGAACGCGGCTTTCGCAAGCGCTCGCTCTTCCTGGTCGCCTATCTGGTGTTCGCGATCCTGCCCATCTACTGGATGGTCAACATGTCGCTGAAGACGAACACGGAGATCGTCTCCACGTTCTCCTTCTGGCCGCGCGACCTCACCTGGGATAACTACAAGGTCATCTTCACCGACCGCTCCTGGTACTCCGGCTACATCAACTCGCTGATCTATGTCGGGATCAATACGGTGCTGTCGGTGACGGTCGCCCTGCCGGCGGCGTACGCCTTCTCGCGGTATTCCTTCATCGGCGACAAGCACGTCTTCTTCTGGCTGCTCACCAACCGGATGACGCCGCCGGCCATCTTCCTGCTGCCCTTCTTTCAGCTCTACACCACCGTCGGCCTGATGGACACCCACCTTGCGGTCGCCCTCTCGCACCTGGTGTTCAACGTCCCGCTGGCGGTCTGGATCCTGGAGGGCTTCATGTCGGGCGTGCCGCGGGAGATCGACGAAACCGCCTACATCGACGGCTACACATTCCCACGCTTCTTCCTGCGGATTTTCATGCCGCTCATCAAAGCGGGGATCGGCGTCACCGCGTTCTTCTGCTTCATGTTCAGCTGGGTGGAACTGCTGCTCGCGCGAACGCTCACGTCGGTGAATGCAAAGCCGATCGTGGCGACGATGACGCGGACGGTATCGGCAGCCGGTATGGACTGGGGCGTTTTAGCGGCGGCCGGCGTGCTGACCATCGTGCCGGGTGCGATCGTCATCTGGTTCGTGCGCCACTACATCGCCAAGGGTTTCGCCATGGGGAGAGTCTAGATGGCACCCCCCCGAAGCGCCTTCGGCGCTTCCCCCCCAGGGGGGCGCCGCCAGCGGCCGGGCGGAGCCCGATCCGCGGCGGCTGCTGGGTGTGGGGCGCTGGGTTCATGTGCGGGGCCACTGCTGGTTTGTTGGGCGCTGGAGCTGCGTACTGAGCGGAGTGGAGGACTGAGATGCTG